>JAZUJV010000050.1:0-3900 GCA_045642945.1 Eubacteriales bacterium
CGAGTTTGTTGAACTCAAAAAGCTACCTGCTGAAGAGGAAACAGAATTCCTTTTCAGCGGGTAGCTTTGTCTTATAACATATCAAGCAGGGAAAAAGTATATATTTTTCCTGCTCAATCTTTAGGGGCAATCCCCTAACACCCCACAGGACTGGGGAAGAATCATAAGAAATGAAAAACTTCCTTATCAACCTGTGGCAAAACGCTCGGCTGTTTTTTATGATTCTTTAAACTATTTAATCAACGAATTCTTTTATAACCTTAAACAATTCGCCTATAACTATCGGTTTGGCGATATGGGCGTTCATGCCTGCTTCCAGGGATTTGACCTTGTCTTCTTCGAAAGCGTTGGCGGAAAGCGCGATAATCGGTATGTTTTTATTCGGGTACATAGTCCTTATCGCCTTCGTTGCTTCATATCCGTTCATATAAGGCATCTGTATATCCATAAGTATACAGTCGAAATACGCCGGACCTTTTTGCTTCATCATTTCGACAGCCGCTCTGCCGTCTTCGGCGGTCTCGACTATTATTTCCTGATCGGTAAGTATTTCAGTCGCGATCTCGCGGTTAAGTGCGTTGTCCTCTACCAGTAAAAACTTCTTGCCTTTTAATACGACCGCGCAGTCGCTTTCGTTTTCTTCCGTTTTTTCGGCTTCTTCGTACTCGGCGAATTTCAAAGGCAGCGTAACGGTGAAGGTCGAGCCGACGCCCTGTTTACTCTCCAACGCTATCGTGCCGCCCATTTCTTCGGCGAGCTTCTTACAAAGGGGAAGCCCCAATCCGGTGCCCTGAATACCGCTCTTCGTCGAGTTTTCCTCGCGCGAGAACATATCGAAGGCGACCTTCTGATATTCGTCGCTCATGCCGTATCCGTTGTCCTTGATGGTGAAACGGTAGTGCCCGACGTCTTCCTTGCCGCTTTCGAGCTGTGCTACGGCGACCCATACGTTTCCGCCGTCCTGCGTGTATTTGATGGCGTTGGAAATAAGGTTGACAAGTATCTGGTGCGTATGAACGACGTCGCACATTACGCCCGGATTCTTTATATCGCTGATGCTGAAATCAAGAGCGATATTTTTGCCATCCGCCTGCTCTTCGAGCATAGGTCTTATATTAGTGAAAATATCATTGATGTTTATATTGTTTTCGTGGAACGTCGCTTTGCCGCTTTCGATACGGCTCATATCGAGAATATTGTTTACAAGCGAAATAAGCACGTCGCAGGATTCCTGCGCCTTGGTAAGCGAATCTACGGCTTTGGGCTTATTGTCTATGTTTTTTGCCGCGATATCCGTAAAACCTTTTATGGCGTTTATCGGGGTGCGGATGTCGTGCGACATATTGAAAAGGAAAGTGCTTTTTGCCGTGTTGGCGGCTTCCGCTTCCGCTTTTGCGCGTTCAAGGTCTTTATTATACGCTTTTTCAACGTCTATCGTCTTTTTGTAAAAACGCTTCTGGTTGAAGAATACCAGCGCGATAATGAGAACAAGCGCGATGAATATAAGGATTATCGCCGTGCGGTATTTCTTTAAAAAGCCTTGGAAAGTGTGTTCGGGATAGTGCGCCTGTATCCACTTTTCGTTCAGCTCTTCAAGCTTGCCGTTTGTTCTTAATCTGCTGATGATCCCGCTTATATCGTCCGCGAGCTGCTTATCGTTTGCCGAGACGCCGATGCAGGAACGGCTGCCCGACAGACTTACGTATCCGTCGATGCCGCTTGCGTCTTTGCCCATTTCCTTGATGATGCCGAGACCGATTATATAGCGCACCACGACGCAATCGCATTCGTCTCCCGCAAGCGCGTGGAATGCCGACAAATTGCTGTCGTAAAAGATACATCTGTCTTCAAGCCCGTGTTCGATTATGGATTTGACGACGTTGCCGTTTTCCATAACGCCTATGCGCTTTCCGTACAGTTCGTCGACGGAGGAGATCTTCTTCTTCGAAAATACTACGAAGTCATCGGATTTTACCGGGGAAGTTGCGATTATTCCGTCGCCTATGTCTTTGCCGGTGTATTCGCAGGTGAGTACCGCGTCGGCGTTGCCGCCGCGTATCGCGTCAAGCGATTCCGCCCACGTCATAGGGTGTATCTCGAGGTTCATATTCAGCTCGTTTGCCACTATAGTGATAAGCTCGATATCGTGCCCCGTGAGTCGACCGTTTTCGTCATAGTAAACGTACGGCCAGTAGTCGTCGTCTGTGGCGACCACGAGAGTTTTATCGAACGAATTCTTTGCTTTTTCCGTAACGACGGGACCGCCCGCGTTTTGGCAGGAGGCAAACAGCGTTAAAGCAAAGACCACGAAAATCATGGCGGCGCAAAGCTTTTTCAGTTTGTTCGTTTTAGCGTTCATATAAACGTCCGTAACCTTTTTCGAGATTCATCTTGGAAAAGTGCGGGGAATTAGCCAAAAGTTCCTGTGCGCGTGAATAATCGTTTGCTTGAAAATCAGTTCTCTTCGTCTTCTTTTACGAGTCTTACCGCGATTCTCTCTTCCGGATCGTCGATGCCGTTTGCCGAAAGCGCTTTGCTGCAATTCTCAATAAGATCGAAATAAATATCCCAGTATTTCGCGCTGTCGCACCATACTCTTACCGCGAAGATGTAGGTATCGTCGTCAACGGCGGAAAGTCTTGCGAAAGGAGCGGGCTCTTTGTCGATGCCGTTCGTTTCTTCCGCCGCTTTGAGAAGTACGCCTTTAACGAAATTCTGGTCGCAGTCGTTGGTGATCTTGAAGGTAAGGTCGATTCTGCGCTTGTCTTCGCAGCTGAAGTTGACGACGTTGGCGTTCATGAGGTTTCCGTTGGGGATGGTGATGCGTTTGTTGTCGATGGTAACGAGCGTGGTATAAAATACGCTTATGTCTTGGATCGTACCTTCGGCGTCTGTTGCGGCAATGTAATCACCGATTTTAAACGGCTTGAAAACAAGTATCATTATGCCGCCTGCGAGGTTGGAAAGCGCGCCCTGAAGAGCAAGACCTATCGCCAAGCCGCAGGATGCTATTATCGCCGCGACGGAGGTCATCGGTATACCGAGTATGCCGACGATGGTAACTATAAGAATGGCGTAAAGTAAAATCGTTACGAAGCTGATAAGAAAATGTCTTACTGTTTTCTCAAGCTTCGAAACTTTTTCGCCTTTGACGAGAGCTTTTTTGACGAGGCGAATAATTATACATCCCACGATAAGCACTACTATCGCAAGCAATATTTTTCCGCCCGAATTGGTTGCTAGGTCAATGAGCTTTGATTTGAATTCTTCCATAAAAACCACCCCTTAATTTATTAATGAAATTATAACATTGTGTAGATATTTTGTCAATCTTGAATTTTTCATTTTTGCATAGTATAATGTAATAAAATAAATCGCTCGGAGGTAGTATATGCCGCTTAAAATAATACGTAACGACATAACGAAAGTACAATGCGACTGTATCGTCAACGCCGCCAACGAAACGCTGCTTGGCGGAGGCGGGGTAGACGGCGCGATACACGCCGCCGCGGGTAAGGGTCTGCTTAAAGAATGTAAAACCTTGGGCGGATGTAAAACCGGCGACGCGAAGATAACCGGCGGCTATGACCTCCCGTGCAAATACGTCGTTCATACCGTCGGACCTATATGGCACGGCGGAGAATACGGCGAAGAAAAGCTATTACGTTCCTGCTATAAAAAATCTCTTGAACTCGCTCTCAAATATAACGCGGAAAGCGTCGCGTTTCCGCTTATATCCTCCGGTGCTTACGGATATCCGAAGGATAAAGCGCTTGACGTCGCCGTTTCCGAAATAACGAAATTTATTCTCGAAAACGATATTCTCGTCTATATCGTCGTGTTTGATAAATCTTCCTTTATAATAAGCGAGAAGCTCTTTTCGGATATTTCCGCTTATAT
>JAZUJV010000051.1:0-2714 GCA_045642945.1 Eubacteriales bacterium
CGCTTTTGCTGCGGCGTGAAAAATCGGGCGCTGCGCATTCTCCCACCCGCTTCATCCGCCCCCGGCGGCGCGGGCGCTCGAATCTCGACGTGCCGCCGCCCCGCATACCCTCGCTATATCACTTTCTTGCGGATATGCATATATGCTCGCCGTTCCCAACATCCCGCGCGAATCGTTTCCCGATCCGAAGAAATACTCTTGCCTCGCGCGGAATCACCTAACCTCGCGTCTTCAAAATGTAGGGCACGGCGTCCGCGACGTGCCGCCGCCCCGCATACCCTCGCCATATCACTTTCTTGCGGATATGTATATAAACTTGCCGTTCCCAACATCCCGCGCGAATCGTTTCCCGATTCGAAGAAATACTCTTGCCTCGCGCGGAATAACGGGACTTGCCTGATAGAATAATCCCCGCGAAAGTATACTTTCGCGCTTTAAAAGTTTTCGGGCGCCTTTTTCAAAAGGCGCAAGCGCTTAAAAGCTTTTTTGCCTGCTTTTTTCACGAAAAAAGCAGGCCGCTTTCTTTTCCCGAAAAGGAACGCACCTCACGTTCCGATGCACTTGTGTACCATTTTTCTCTTGATGGGCTTAAGCGGCGAAATGGTTACCGCCTTGTAAAGGTATTCCATTCCCGCCTGCGCCTGCTCGATCGACTGCGCCTGAAGCGTGGCGAGCGCCTCGCCCTCCTCTATCCTGTCGCCGACTTTCTTGTTAAGGACGATGCCCGCGCTCCTGTCGATTTCCTGCCCGAGAACGTTTCTGCCCGCCCCGAGAATGAACGCCGCCTGTCCTACCTGATAAGCGTCTATCTTCGTAATATACCCGCTCTTCTCCGCGGCGAGCATCGCCGTAACGTTGCTCTCCTCGAAAAGCGAAGTGTCGTAAATATATCTTTCGTCGCCGCCGAGCCTCTTTACGAGCTCCGCGAGCTTCGCTTTGGCACTGCCGTCGTGAAGCGTCTTTTCCGCCATCGCGATACATTCTTCAAGCGTTCCCGCGTTCGCGGAATAAAGCATGTGTCCCGCAAGCGTAACGCAAAGCTCGGTAAGCTCCTCGTCGCCGTTTCCGTCAAGCACGTTTATCGCCTCGATCAGCTCGACGCTGTTCCCGACAGCCGTCCCGAGCGGAGCCGACATATCGGTAATCAGCGCGACGGTCTTTTTGCCCTCCTTCGCGCCGATGCGGACCATCATCCTCGCGAGCTCCTCCGCGTCGCGCATGGTTTTACAAAACCCGCCGCTGCCGCATTTGACGTCGAGAACGATACATTCGCTCCCCGAAGCAAGCTTTTTGCTCATAACGCTCGCCGCGATGAGCGGAAGACTGTTCGCCGTGTTCGTAACGTCGCGCAAAGCCGAAAGCTTCGCGTCCGCGGGCGCAAGCCGCTTGCTCTGCCCCGCGATGCAAAAGCCGATTTCTCTCGTTATTTTCTCGAATTCCTCCGCGCTTATCTCGGTGTTTACTCCCGCGCAGGATTCAAGCTTGTCCAAAGTCCCTCCGGTAAAGCCGAGCCCGCGCCCCGCCATCTTCGGAACGTAAACGTTCTTGTCTGCCGCGGCGACCATCGGACCGACGATAAGCGAAACCTTGTCGCCCACGCCGCCCGTGCTGTGCTTGTCGACCTTTTTGCCTTCAATGGATGAAAGCTCCGCAGTCTCGCCGCTGTCTAACAGATATTCGGTAAGCAAAACCGTCTCCTCATCGCTCATGCCGCTGAAATATATGGCCATAAGAAACGCCGAGATCTGATAATCGGGAATACTCCCGTCGGTAACGCCCTTGACAAAAAACGCGATCTCTTCTTCGGTCAGCTCGCGCTTTTCCTGCTTTGCGCGGATAATGTCTGTCATGTTGAACATCGTGTTTTTCCTCCCGTTCGGCTTTATTTAAAGTAAACCTTTTTCGCCGCAGTTGTTCTCCACTCCGAAATTGTCGCAAATCGTCTTTCCGATGCAGCCAAAGCCGACGAAATGCCCTATGTTCCCGCCTTCAAGCGACGGGGAAGTGAGAAGCAGCGGAATGTTTTCGCGCGTGTGATCCGTGCCCGGATACCCGGGGTCGCACCCGTGGTCCGCGGTAACGATAAGAAGGTCGTCTTCTCTCATGTTTCCAAGGAATTCTCCGAGAACTCCGTCGAAATCCTCAAGCGCCTTCGCGTAACCGTCTATGTCGTTCCGATGCCCGTAAACCATGTCGAAATCGACGAGATTTACGAAGCAAAGCCCTTTAAAATCGCGTTTTTGTATCTCAAGAAGGTATTTCTGCCCCTCGGCGTTGCCCTTCGTCGGGTTGCTCTCGGTAAAGCCCCTTTCCGCGAAAATACTGCTTATCTTCCCGACGGAGATAACGTCCAAACCCGCCGCCTTCAAAAGGTCGGGCATCGTCGTTCCCGTGGGCTGAAGCGAATAGTCGTGCCGCCCGCCCGTGCGGTAAAAATTGCCGTTTTCGTCGGTTTCAAAAGGTCTCGCGATAACGCGCCCGACGGCGTGCCTGCCCTGAAGCATCCCGCGCGCCTTTTCGCACATGTCGTAAAGCTTTTCAAGCGGATAAACCTTCTCGTGGCAGGCTATCTGAAAAACGCTGTCCGCCGAGGTGTAAACGATCGGCTTCTTCGTTCTTATGTGCTCTTCGCCGTAATCTTTTATGACCTCGGTCCCCGAATACGGCTTGTTGCAAAGGACTTCAAGCCCCGTAAGCTCGGTGAATCTGTCGAT
>JAZUJV010000052.1:0-3412 GCA_045642945.1 Eubacteriales bacterium
TGAACGCTCTCGGCGACGGGTACGAGAAAAAGACGCTTTTCCTGCCCCGTCTTCTCGGCGGCGCGGACGCGGCGAAAGCGGCGTTTGCCGTCGTAAACTCGGCGCTTTCGGGCGAAAAACGCGAAAAGCACGAAAAGGTCGTTATCGCAACGGTGCACGGCGATATCCACGATATAGGCAAAAACATCGTCGCGACGCTGCTCGATAACTACGGCTTCGAGGTGATAGACCTCGGAAAAGACGTCCCCGAGGAAAAAATCGTCGAGGAAACTTTAAAAAGCGGCGCACGGATAGTCGGATTGAGCGCGCTTATGACGACGACCGTCCCCGCGATGGAAAAAACGGTAAAGCTGCTTCGCGAGAGCGTGCCCGACTGTAAAATAATGGTCGGCGGCGCGGTCTTGACGAAGGAGTACGCCGAAAACATGGGAGCCGATTTTTACGGCGAAGACGCAATAAGCGACGTCCGATACGCGCTGTCGCTTGAAAAATAAAGGAGAAACATTATGAAAAAACTACTCGCATTCATCATTTTAACCGCACTTTTACTCACCTTTGCCGCCTGCGGCGGAGATAACGAAAGCTCCGTTGCCGAAAGCTCTGCCGTCGAAAGCACCGCCGAAAGCTCCGAGGAGCCGATAAGCGAAGAAGTTTCCGAAGCCACGGGCAAATTCTTTATCGAGACCGCCGAGATGACCCGCGACGGCGAGCTTGTTACGAAATCCGAATATCTTTATAACCCCGAAACGGGCGACCTGCTTTGCCAGACTGCTTACGACAAAGACGGCGAATATATGAAGGTCGAAAACTATTACGACGAGCAAAACCGCCTTGTAAAAACCGTTTCCACTTACACGGACAGTCAGGACGTTGACGAATACACCGCCTTCGACGAAAACGGCAACCCCACCGAGGGAACGATGACCGTGCTCGGCAAAGTAACCAAATTCAAAAAGACCTACGACGAAAAGGGAAGAGTTCTTTCCTTCGAGGTCGCCGACGAAACGGGCAAGACCTTTTATAAAGAAGAAAACGAATATTTCGACGATAACGGAAGCTATCACCAGAAAAGCCTCGGCGGCAACGACGTTACCGTTATCATGAATGAAAAAGGCCTCGAAACGAGAAGGACCTATACCAACGAAGACGGCGAGACCGTCGCCGACTACTATTACGTCTACGACGACGCGGGCAACCTCGTAAGCTCCGGCAGCATCGACGAGGGCGATTATCTTTACGAAAACGTTTATGAAAACGGCGTTCTTATAAGCGTCAACGTCAAATGCGACGGCGAAGCCGTTTCCTCGACGACTTACGAGTACGACGAATACGGCAACGTTTTGAAAGAGACCGTTACCGAAAAGAATAAAGAGGCCGGAAAAGACGTCGTTACCGTTACGGCTTATACTTACATCGAGCTTAACATTCAGTAAAAAATACAGCCAATTGTAAAATGCACAGAACGCACAAAACAAAAAACAAAAACAGTCGGAAATCATCCGAAGCCTGATTTGTATTTTTGGAAGATTTTTGAGCGTTGCTCAAAAATCAAAAATCATATGTTTTGTGCTATGGACGAAAACCTTCGACTGTCGTAGATTACTGCGCCGACGCTCGGTTTTCGTCCATTCTGCACTATTTTCCAACCGGCTGAGAAGGAACGTATTATGAAGAAAATTTTAAAAATACTCCTTATCGTGCTTCTTGCTATTATCGTCGTGGCGGGCGGATACGTCGCTTACGTGTTTATAAGCTACGACCGTATCGACGATATGCAGCCGATCGGGACCGACGTTCCCGAAAAGGCGGTCGACGCGCCCGTCTCCGCGGACAAGCTGTTTACCGCGGTAACGCAAAACGTCGGATTCGGTGCTTATACTCGCGATTTCACGTTCTTTATGGACGGCGGCAAGGAATCCCGCGCGAAAAGCGAGGAAAGCGTCGTGGACTGTACGAATAAAGCCGCCGACGCCGTGAACGAATACGATCCCGACTTTATATTTTTCCAGGAGGTCGATTTCGACTCCACGAGAAGCTATCACGTCGACCAGCGAAAGATTTTCGAGGAGAAATTCGACGACCGTTTCGGCGCGTTCGCCGTCAACTACCATTCGGCTTATCTTATGTACCCGATCTTCGAGCCGCACGGAGCTTCGAACAGCGGTCTGCTAACGCTCTCGAAGGGGAAAATAACCGATTCTTTGCGCCGCAAGCTTCCGATTTCGGAATCTTTCTCGAAAATTCTCGACCTCGACAGATGCTACGTGATATCCCGTGTCCCGCTCGATAACAGCAAAGAGCTTGTCGTCATCAACGTTCACCTTTCGGCTTACGGCGGAAGCGAGGAGATACACGAACAACAGATGAAAATGCTGTTTTCGGATATGGCGGCAGAATACGAAAAGGGCAATTACTGTATCTGCGGCGGCGACTTCAACCACGATTTCACGGGCGATTCGGTCATAAAGCTTAACGGCGAGGGCACCGAGAGGGAGGGCTGGACACAGCCGTTCCCCACGCAGTACCTGCCGGAGCATGTCTGCCGGGCGCTCGACTATTCAGGCGGAAAACTGATACCCACCTGCAGAAACTGCGATATACCCTACGAGGAAGGCAATTTTACCGTTATCGTCGACGGATTTCTGATAACCGATAATATCGAGGTGGAATACCTCGAAAACATTCAAAAGGGTTTCGAATATTCCGACCATAACCCCGTTGTTATCAAGTTCAGATTGAAGTAGGTAAAAAGCTATGGAAAAGGTTTATGAGTTTTTAAAATCCGCGGGGACTTATTATCTCGCGACGGTCGAGGGCGACCGGCCGAGAGTACGTCCGTTCGGAACGGTAAATATTTTCGAGAATAAGCTTTATATCCAGACGGGGAAGATAAAACCCGTTTCGAAACAGCTCGGAATCAACCCGAAATGCGAGCTTTGCGCGTTCAGGGACGGAACTTGGCTGCGGCTTGCGGGCGAGCTCGTCGAGGACGACAGGGAGTGCGCGAGAAAGTCGATGCTCGACGCTTATCCCGAGCTTCGCCGTATGTATGACGAAAACGACGGAAATACGCAGGTGCTGTATTTTAAAAACGCGAAAGCGACGTTCTCGTCGTTTACCTCCGCGCCGGAAGTAATTGAGTTTTGAGGCCGCCTTATAGGGCGAAGCAAATGTAACGAAATAGGTTATATACAATAAGTGGCAGGCTGACAAAATGAAAAAATTCATTAAAACAATACTTGGGATTTTAGTGGTCCTTTTGTTGCTTCTTATTATTTTTCTCGGAAAGACGTGCGAGATTTTCCTTTAATAAGCTTATTCAAATCTTTAACTAAAAAACGCGCTCTTCGGGTAGCGCGTTTTTTGTTTTGTATTAAACGTTCGACATTCAGTGAAACGCGCTTACGCGAAC
>JAZUJV010000053.1:0-2050 GCA_045642945.1 Eubacteriales bacterium
AAGAATCCTCCGAAGAACCTTCTGAAGAACCTTCCTCCGAAGAACCTTCCGAAGAAGTTTCTGAAGAAGTTTCCGAAGAAGCTTCCGAAGCAGTTTCCGAAGAATCTAAATCCGATGATGACGAAAAATCCGGTATCCCCAGCTGGGTATGGTACGTTGGCGGCGGCGTTGTAGTTGCTGCTATCGCTGCTGT
Source organism: Eubacteriales bacterium (assembly GCA_045642945.1). Lineage (GTDB taxonomy): Bacteria > Bacillota > Clostridia > Oscillospirales > CAG-382 > Coliplasma. The sequence goes on from JAZUJV010000053.1 coordinate 194, forward strand.
TGTCGGCATCGTTCTCGGCAAAAAGAAAAAAGCTGCTAAATAATTAAAGCTTGATTAAAAATCGCTCCGCGAAAGCGGGGCGATTTTTTTATTGATTTTGCGCGGCGGACGTGATAAAATATCTTTGTAAAATAAAAAACAAGGAGTAAAAACTATGAGAAAAATCGTATTGTTTGCCCTTGCGCTCGTGATTCTCGCTTCGGCATTCGTTTTTCACGTTTCCGCCGAAGATTCCGTCAACTTCCCGCAGGATATAACCTACGTTTCCCGCGCGCCGAGAGCAGACGGAACGATCAACAGAACCGAATACGGCTCCACGATACACGAATATTCAAGAGACTGTATGTTGTCGCCGGAAAAAAGACAATTTGTCTCGGAACATAACGAATACGGCGACAGCCTGGACTGCGAATTTTATTGCTGTTGGGACGAGCACAATCTTTATATGGCTTGGAACGTCTGTTCCGAAGTGCATAACGGAATAGATATGGAAAAGTACCCCACCGAGGGACAGTGGGGAAATATGTGGCTTTATTCCTGCGTTCAGTTCGTTATATCCCCGAGCGCGCCGAATTGCGGCGAGGGCAAACAAACCTTTTTCACGATGGAAAAAGATTATCTCGAGGGCGGCATTTCGCTCGGCTCCGACGGCACGATAGCGAAGGTCATCTGGTCGACTCCTCAAGGCGGCGAGATGCTTTCCGGCAACGATTGGGACGTCGCGATAAACCGCGACGATGCGAAAAAAATCACCTCCTACGAGGTCCGTATCCCCTGGAACAAAACCGGCGTTGACCGTGTCGGCAACGGCGCGAAATTCGGGCTTTCCTATTGTGTTGCCGCGCAGGAAAACTATAATACGAAAAAAGGTATGATCGAGTGGCAGGATGCTATCCTCGGCGGTAAAAACGCCGACGCCTCCGCCGTAATAACGCTGGTCGGAAACCCCGATATCGCACAGACCGATATCGAACTCGACGTTTCGAAAGAAAAAGAGCTCGAGGAAGGCAAACTTCCCGCCATAGGCGAAAACGATGTAATCCTTACGCTCGACGACGTAGATAAAGCTATCCGCGGCGAATCCTCGACGCTTATCACCGACGCTTCCAAAACCAACGGGATGAACACGCGCTATGCTTTCGCGATGCTTCTCGCGCCGATCTCCGAAAATAAATATACGCTCGTCGAAACGAAAAGCGGCAACGGCGACGACGTAAAATTCGATACGAAAATCGAAAAGGGTATGATAGTTGCCGTCTTCCATTCCGACGACGCCGAGGGCAGCAGCGGCAGAGAACGCAGAAGAAACGCGCTCCGGATACCTGTCGGCGCGGAGATAACCGTCTTCGGCGTGGATATTAAAAACGGCAAAAAGATATATAAAAACGCCTGCATAATCGCGTCCGTTCAGCCCGAAGAAACGTCCGAAACCGAATCCGAAGCCGAAAGCGAGCCGTCTGCGGAATCCTCGATGGAAATAAGCGATCCTTCCGAAAACGTTTCGGAAGAGGCATCGAAAGCGGCGGAAGAATCCGCGGAAGATAAACCCGTTTCCGCCGACGAGACCGAAATCACTTCCGAAACCCCCGAGACGAAAAAGGATAGCTCGCTGACTTGGTATATTATCGGCGGTGCGGCCGTGCTTGCCGCCGCCGTCGCGATATTCGCCGGAGTCAAAAAGAAAAAATCCGCTAAATAATTAAAGCTTGATTAAAAATCGCTCCGCATAAGCGGGGCGATTTTTTGTTCCGATAAATTGCCGCGTACCGTCCTTTTGTGTTGACATATTATTCCCGATGTGGTAAAATACCCACCGTGGATATGCGGGTATGTCGGAACTGGCAGACGAGCCGGTCT
>JAZUJV010000054.1:0-3712 GCA_045642945.1 Eubacteriales bacterium
ACAGACGCCGATGCTCCTCAGCAGATCGACATCTACTACCGTTATATCGGCAGTATGTGCGCAGTTGCCGAGGGAACGGAAGAAAACGATGAAACGGAATCCGATTCATAACGGATTCCAAGCAAAAGGAAAGGACGGACAGCCGAAACTGTCCGTCCAAACCCAGAGCACCGCCTTACGCTGAATTATCTTCATGAGAAACAGCGCGAAGCGGGCTTTTTTTATTTCTTTTCGGATATACCGCGTATTAGCTTATAATACTCGTACGCCGTGCGCTCGGTTTTGTTATCGCCGAATTTATAAAATTCGCCTTCCTTTATATCCGAAGGCAGATAACGCTGATTGACGTAATGGTTCGGAAACTCGTGAGGATATTTATACCCCGTATCCGCGTCGGGTCTGTGTGTATCTTTAAGATAAGACGGTATCTCGGTGCCTCTGCCGGCGTTTATAGCCGCCACGGCGGCAGCGTAGGCGTTATGCGCGGAATTGGACTTCGGTGCCGTTGCAAGCAAAACCACGGCGTCGGAGAGCGGCAGAGATGCCTCCGGCAATCCTACCGATACGGCAATGTCCACACAGGCTTTTACTATCGGGATACAGGCAGGATAAGCAAGCCCGATATCCTCGCACGCCATTACCATAAGTCTTCTGCACGCGGAAATAAGGTCTCCGCCTTCGAGTATCTTTGCAAGATAAAATACCGCCGCGTCGGGATCGGAGCCGCGAACGGATTTCTGGAACGCGGAAAGCAAATCGTAATGCTCGTTGCCGTCGCGGTCAAAGCGGATCGCACTGCGCTGCGAAAGCTGTTTGGCGAGATCGGCGGAAAGCTCGTTATCGGAGGAATAATATACGTTTTCCAAAGCTCCGATAGCTTTTCTGACGTCGCCGCCGCTTCCGTTAGCGATACTTAAAAGTACCTCGTCGGAACATTGCTTGACGTTTCCGTTCTCTTCGTTCGCGATATTAAACGCCCGACGAAGCGCGGGAAGCATATCTTCCGCTTCTACCGGTTTGAATTCAAAAACGCTTGAACGTGAAAGCAAAGCCGGATAAAGCGAGAAAAACGGATTCTCCGTCGTAGAGCATATAAGAGTTACTCTTCCGTCCTCGACGTATTCGAGAAGCGACTGCTGTTGTTTTTTATTGAAATACTGTATCTCGTCGATATAAAGGATTATACCGTCATAAGCCGTTACGGTACGCGACATTCCGAGAATGTCTTTAATATCCGATAGCGAGGCTACCGTCGCGTTTATGCGGTAGAACTCTTTGCCGAAGCTTCTGGCGATGATATCCGCAACGGTGGTCTTCCCCGTACCCGGAGGACCGTGGAAAACGAGAGACGGCAGATGACCGCTTTCGATTATCCTTCTGAAAGGCGCGCCGACAGAAAGCAGGTGTTTCTGACCTGCTACCTCGTCAAAACTATTCGGTCTTACTTTATCGGCAAGCGGCATAATATATCCTTACTTTTTGTTTTTCTTTTTCTTGCGCGCGGGCGGGTAATAGGTATTATCCTCGTCGTTTTCGCGGTCTTCCATATCGAGTATTTCCTGAGTTTCGGGCTTTTTACGGAAGCTGAATTTCGTTTCCTGATTGTTGAATATTCTGTAAATATTCGAGCGGTGCATATAAATTATTACGCATCCGATGAACAATGCAAACAACATCTGAAACATATCGGGGTTGTTTCCCGTTCTGATTTTCTCGGCATAATATACCGCGGCGGGATAGGTGAACGCCGCCATAATGGAAGCGAGCGAAACATAGCGGGTAATGAGAAGAACGAGTATAAACACGACGATAAGCACGCAGAAAATCATCGGGTCTATAAGAAGTATCATAGTGGCGGCGGTAAGAACGCCTTTTCCACCTTTGAAATTATAGAAAACCGGCAAAATATGACCTATCATACAGAATCCGCCGGCAAGATAAGCGCCGTACTGACCGAGCATGATTATACCGAACAGAACGGAAAGTATCTGTTTTCCGATATCGCCGAGAAGCGTAAGTCCCGCGCCGCTTTTTCCGTAGACGCGGTACATGTTGGTAAGTCCGGCGTTACCGCTTCCGTAGTCGCGGATATCCTGATGATACTTGTATTTCGAAACGATTATCGCGGAATTGAACGAGCCGAAAACATAAGGCACGGCGGCGGCAAGAAAAATTGCCAGACCGAGCACTATCCAATATGCCGTTGCCTTCCCTTCCGCTTTCAAACTGTTGGCGGCACCGGAAAGAATCCCGAACATCCCGGGAAGGATATTATAGAGATAAACCATTAGTTAACTCCTTTCGGATCTTCGCCTCTCTGTTTAATAACGAGTTTAATGGGAGTGCCCGAAAAATCGAACGCTTCGCGCAGACAGTTTTCTATATAGCGCTGATAAGAGAAATGGAACAGCTCGGCACTGTTGCAAAACAGCACGAACGTCGGAGGGCAGGCGCCCGACTGCGTCATATAATAGATTTTAAGTCTTCTCCCTTTATCGGAAGGCGGTTGTACGCGGGAAGTAACGTCGGCAAGGAAATCGTTTAAAAGCCCCGTCGTTATACGTCTGCATGAGTTTTCGTAGCATTTGTTTATAAGCGGATAAAGCTTATCGACTCTTTGACCGGTAAGCGCCGAAACGAACGCTATCGGAGCGTAACGCATATACGTAAGCGCGATATTAACGTCTTTGGTGAATTTGCTGACGGTATCGTTGTCTTTATCGACGGAATCCCATTTATTTATAACTATAATGCTCGCCTTGCCCGCGTTATGCGCGAGTCCAGCGATTCTTTCGTCCTGGGCAGTAACGCCTTCGTTAGCATCGACCATAATAAGACAAACGTCGGCTTTTTCGACGGCGGAATTGGCGCGTATGACAGAGAATTTTTCGATTCTGTCTTCTACTTTCGCGCTTCTTCTGATTCCGGCGGTATCGACGAAAATATATTTTCCGTATTCGTTTTCAACGAAGGTATCGATCGAATCTCTCGTAGTGCCGGGCATATCCGAGACGATAACTCTCTCCTCGCCGGTTATACGGTTGATTATCGAGCTTTTACCGGCGTTCGGCTTTCCTATTACCGCTACGCGAACAGAGCCTTCCTGCTCGGGTTCTTCCTCTTCGGGAGGAAGCAGCTCGCATATTTTATCGAGTATATCGCCCGTGCCCGTACCGGAAAGAGACGAAACAGGTATGACTTCTTCGTACCCAAGCTCGTAAAATTCATAAAATCCGGCAGGGACCGCGCCCGTCGTGTCGACTTTGTTGACGGCGACGATCACAGGCTTGCGCGAGCGTTTGAGCATCGTGGATATTTCCATGTCGGCGGCGGTAACGCCCGTTCCGAGTTCGGTCATAAAAACGATTACGTCGGCAGCGCCTATGGCGATAAGCGCATGCTCTCTCATCTGCTTGAGAAGCGTATTTTCGGTAGTCGGCTCTATGCCTCCGGTATCTATGAAGAGCATACTTCTGCCGTTCCAGGTAACGTCGCAATATATTCTGTCGCGGGTTACGCCGGGAGTATCTTCGACTATCGATATACGTTCTCCGGCTATTTTATTAAAAAACGTACTTTTGCCGACGTTGGGTCTGCCGACGACGGCGACGGTGCATTTAGACATTCAAAATCATCCTTTCAGTCCGGTGAAAGCTTCGAAAAGAGCGTATCCTCCGCGTTCGTTCGCGATAACGTTGACTCCGAGCGCCTT
>JAZUJV010000055.1:0-1712 GCA_045642945.1 Eubacteriales bacterium
GAATATTCGGAAGCGACGATTATGCCGCAGAGAAGGATCCCGAAATAGGAGATATATTCGTAGAACGAGAAGGTGAGTATCCCGCGGAATTTGTTTCTCGCCCCGTTGACTACCGTCATTTCTTTGATATCCTTTTCAACGGCGGTAGAGGCGACGGAAACGACGGAAGAAACTTTATCGAAGGACTTTGAAACGATATTAAGATATTTTTCGTAGGAGTCGACCTTTTCGCCGTTTTCGGCGACGCCTTCTTCATATTCGGTATACTGTTTTTTGGATGCTATCGAGAGCCCGCCGTAGCCGTAATAGTTGTAGTAGATGCCGTTTTCGGAGAATTCGACGTTCGCGAAAGAAGAAAGATTTTCAAAGATGGCGTTCATCTCGGTACAGAGGATAAGAGTGCCTTCGAGATTCTTGTCGATGACGTGGTTATAAGCGCGTTCGGCGGCATCGCAGGAATTTTTGACGCTTTCGCCGATTGCATTGAAGGCTTTGATCTCCGCTTCGGAAGCGCCTTCGGAGGCGAGCTGTTTTTTACCGTTTTCGAAGAAATCCTTTGCGGTCTTTATATAGACTTTGGCTTCCTCGTACTGGGTTTTCACCAAATCGGCGTAGCTTCCCTTTTCGATTATCTGCCAGAGAGCATCGTTCGAATTCGTATAGGTCTCGAGGTTGGTTTTCGCCATTTCGAGATTGGATTTGTAGATTTCGATATTGAGTTTGTGTTCGTTCAGGCTATTCGCCTGTTCGGTATATTCTTCGCTTTCGGTGTCTTCTTCGTGTTCGGAAAGCCACTTTTCGATCTCTTTTACGGATTCTTCCTCGGTTTTGATGTATTCACCGTAATTTTCGATATCCGCAAGAGCCCAATAGATATTATTGGTATCGGATTGTATCTGGAGATAGTAATCGGCGCGCCAGTCGTCTTTTTTGACGCCGGCTTTTATCGCGCGTTCGACGTTGGCTTTGTAGTAGCCTTTGCTGTCATCGTACCAGCCGTTATATTCGGGAAGGTCGTCGGCGCCGTCGACGGTTTCGATATCGTCGTCGTAGCCGCCGTAGAAAAGTCTGTTGAAATCCTCGTAATCTATAAGCCCCCAGAGAAGCGAGAACGCGAGGATTATGATTATGAAGACGAAGGTGCTTTTTTTGGAGAAAAGCTTTATCAGCTCGTTTTTGACGAGAGAAACGAATTTCATAGCTTTTGCGTCTCCTTTCTTATATGGTCTGGGTGGTGGCTTCGAGATAGGATTCCTCGAGAGTCTTTTTGCGGAATCCGACGCCGTAGACCGAGACGTCGGCGGCAACAAGGGCTTTGACGGCGTTCGGAACGTCGTCGCGGTAGATCCTTACGCCGAGTTTATCGCCCGCACGCTCGCATTTATAAGCGGAAAGCGCTCTTTCCGCGGCGGCGTTGTCGCTGACGTCGAAGACGAATAACGGAAGGTCGGAAACACCGCTTTCGCCGGCGGCGGCGAGAGATTTGGTGTCGATTATGACGCCCTGTTCGATTATGACGGCGGAAGTGCAGAACTGCTCGAGCTCGGAAAGAAGATGGGACGAGACGAGGACCGCGACGCCGCTCGCGGCAAGATTTTTAAGCATATCGCGAAGGTCTTTTATTCCCGAAGGGTCAAGACCGTTGGTCGGCTCGTCGAGGATAAGCAGACGGGGATCGTGAATGATGGCTTGCGCCACGCCGAGGCGCTGAC
>JAZUJV010000056.1:0-4419 GCA_045642945.1 Eubacteriales bacterium
AAAAGTAACAAACCGTTGTTCGACGCTTGTGTCAAGAACCATCAAACTGACGATTTGCTGGCTTACACGGTTAGTTGCACATTGTCATGGAAAAATCCGGAGAATGTCAAATTGCTTGAAAATGCGGAGTACCGGGCTGTCGTTGAAAAATATCAAAGATAATAAACATTATTCTTCAACAATGTTTTTATCAACAGTTCAGCAAATTCCGGTTTGTCGGACAAAAAAACTACCCGCCGAAAGGATATTTCCTTTCGGCGGGTTTTCTTGTGTTAATAAACTTCCTTATCCGGCTGCAGCATTGTGCGGTTCAATTTTTATTATTTACCAGCCTACGTGTTCGTAGGAGAGGAACAGCAGCGGGTCGACGATCTCTTCGCTATCCTCGTGAACGATGTGGACTTCGAAGTGGAGGTGAGGACCGGTTACGTTTCCGCTTGCGCCGATCTTACCGACTTCGTCGCCGGCTTTTAAGACTTGACCTACTTCGCAGGAGAAATCGCTTAAATGAGCGTAGTAGGTTTTCATACCGTCGTGCTCGATAACGACAAGGTTGCCGAAGCCGTTATGGTATTCCTTGGTGATGACGACGCCGTCAGCGGCGGCGTAGCAGGGTTTGCCGTAGCAGTTATCACCGCGGAGAACAAGGTCGATACCGTTATGCATCCTGCCCCAGCGGGGACCGAAGGGAGAGGAGCAGACGCCGTCGAACGGGCTTTGGAGAATGCCGGTGGAAAGAGTGGTGATTCCGGTGGTGTGGGTACCTATCTTGACTATCTCGTCGACAGCTTCAATGGTAACGTTATCGGAGACGACTTCCCTTTCGGATTCGACGCCGTTTATATAAGTAACCTTGTAATTTCTGACAGATTCGCCGTTTTTGCCTTCGGTTTCGACAGAGCGAACGCCGTCGCGAAGCGCATCGGTATAAACGTTTTTGACGTTATAATCGAGCGCGACGGTTTCGGTCTCGCTCGCGGTGGAGACAAGCACGAGGCTTACTCCGACGGGGTTGCCGTCCGCGCCGAGAACGTTGCCGGAAAGAAGAAGATTTGTTAGTTCTTCGCCGGAAACGAGCGCAGACGCGTCAGCTTTGAGAGAATCGAAGGTGATCTCGTTGGCAAAACGGTTGAGAAGCTCTTTCGTCCCGCATTCTTCCGCTTTTATATTAAGCGCGGAATTGACGGCGGCGGAAGCGGTAAGCTCGTTTTCGACGGAAGCGATATACATACCGTCGATATAGACGCCGCAGGCATCAACGAGAGCAGCCTTTTCGCCGTTTTCGGAAACGGGGGAAATCTCTTCGGAAGCGCCGCTCCTGTTGGACACGATGACGCAGGTAAGCGCAATCGCGAGCACCAAGACGGCGCAAATTATGATGAATTTATTCGTTTTATTGGATTTTGCCGTTGCTGATGAACGTTTAATCAAAGCCCAACCTCCGCGAAATACAAAATTTATGGTTAGATTCTAAACTATAAATATTAACGGAATATGAACAATTTTTAAAATTTTATAATTATTTTTAATTCCGTGTATGCCAATATATTATTAAATGAAGGTTTATTTTGAAAAAGTATTGAAAAGCGGTGTTTTTTGTTGTATAATGCGTGCATATTATGAAAATATTATAAAGAAGGTTATCGCTATGAAAATCACCCGCACGCTTACCGATTCCCCGAAGCAGAAGCCGCAGGGCACGCTCGGTTTCGGTAAAATATTCACCGATCACATGTTCGTTATGGATTACAGCGTTGAAGAAGGCTGGCACGACGCAAGGATCGTTCCTTACGGCGAAATTTCGCTTTCCCCCGCTTGTATGGTTTTCCATTACGGTCAGGAAATGTTCGAGGGCATGAAGGCTTATAAGGCTCCCGACGGAAGAATTCTTCTTTTCAGACCCGAGAAGAACATCGAACGTATGAACAACACCAATATCCGTATGTGCATCCCGCAGGTCAACCCCGATGACGTTCTTCAGGCAATCGAAGAGCTCGTTCTTGTTGATCAGGACTGGATCCCGACGGAGCCGGGCACATCGCTTTACATCCGTCCGTTCATCATCGCTACCGATCCGTTCTTAGGCGTGCATCCGTCGAAGACTTATAAATTCATCATCATCCTTTCGCCCGTCGGCTCTTATTACGCGGGCGGTCTCGCGCCCGTTAAGATATGCGTAGAGGACGAATACGTCCGCGCGGTCAAAGGCGGCACGGGTTTCGCGAAGGTCGGCGGCAACTACGCCGCATCGCTCATCGGTCAGGAAAAAGCCGAAAAGATGGGTTACGCGCAGGTTCTCTGGCTCGACGGCGTTGAACACAAATATATCGACGAAGTCGGCGCGATGAACGTATTTTTCGTCATCGACGGCAAGGTCATCACCCCGAAGCTCGAGGGCAACATTCTTCCCGGCGTTACCAGAGATACCACTATCCTCTGGCTCAAAGCGAAGGGATACGACGTTGAAGAACGCCGCATATCTATAAACGAGGTTTACGAAGCAGGTGAAAACGGCAAGCTCGACGAAATGTTCGGCACCGGCACCGCGGCAGTCATTTCCCCTGTTGGTCTTCTTGACTGGCACGGAAAGAAGCTTGCTATAAATAACGGTGAAATAGGCAAGATTTCGCAGCTTCTTTACGACGAAATAACCGGAATCCAGTTCGGTCTTAAGGAAGATAATTTCGGATGGAGTCATACGATAAAGAGATAAACGAAGAAGAAACCGAAGGCGCTTTGCCGAAGGACGAAAAGCTTCTGAACAAAAAACTCTATATCGCTCTTATAAGCTTTGCCGTCAGTATTCTTATATACGTGGCGGCAAGGCTTTTTCCGCTTTTCGCGGAGTTCTGGACGAGATATCCGGCGCAGTGGATAAGGTTTATTCTCGCGAAGATAACGGGGTTTATTCCCTTCTCGCTCGCGGAATGTATCATCATCGCTTTGCCGATAGTTATGGTCGCTTATATTCTCGGGTCGATTATCAGCACGAGGAAGGACGAGACAAACGCGGGGATAAACAGGTGGACGAGGCCGATGATCGCCATCGTGCTCGCGCTCGGGATGATTTTCTGTCTCGGGTTCGGTCCCGCTTTCGGGAGAAAGCCGATAAGCGAAAACCTCGGGCTCGAAAGTATACCCGTTTCGGCGGAAGAGCTTTACGACACGGCGAAAATTATCTCCGAGACGGCGTATTTTGAGCTTGACGATATAACCTTCGGCGTTGACGGCGCTTCCGTTATGCCATATTCCTACAAGGAACTTGTCGGAAAAATGAACGACGCTTTCGGGAAATACGCAGGTGAAGTTGACTATATTTCGCACTATAATTCAAATCCGAAAGCGATAGCGCTTTCCGAGCCGATGACCTATACGCACATATCGGGCGTTTATACTTTTATGACGGGCGAATCGAACGTCAACGTGAATTATCCCGACTTCTTACTTCCCTACACCATGGCACACGAAATGGCGCACCAGAGGGGGATAGCGAGAGAGGACGAGGCGAATTTCGTGGCGTATCTCGTCTGTATCGGCAGCGACGACGCTTATATCAGATACAGCGGGTACGCGAATATGCTTAACTATCTTCTTCCCGCGCTGTCTGAAGCGGACGGAGAAAAGAGAGTCGAACTTATCAAAAACGTTATCCCGAAGGAGATTTACGGCGAATTCATCGCGTATTCACAGTTTTTCGACAAATACAGAGGAAGCACGGCGAGCGTCGTTACCGAAAAGATAAGCGACGTGATGATAAAGACGCACGGGCAGCCGGCGGGAACGAAAAGCTATGGGCTCGTCGTGGATCTGGCGGTGGCGTATTATAAAAGCAGGTAAATTAAAAATTCTTCTTGATTTTTGAGATACCTTATGATATACTGACTTTCGACGCCGGTGTGATGGAATTGGCAGACGTACGGGACTCAAAATCCCGCGGTGGCAACACCGTGCGGGTTCGACCCCCGCCACCGGCACCAGAACAGGACTCTAATATCAACAAGGTATTAGAGTCTTCTTTTTATTCTTGACAAAGATCTATAGTACATGAGAGGTAAGCAAAGCGAAATTTGTTATTGGAAAACACTTAAAAAGCAAGAAGCAGAGCGCAAATGCATTACGCGTAGTCAGAACCGGTACTTGGATAAAGGAGGATACTGAATGGAGAATGATTTCAAAACAATACTGAACCTGTTTGGCGCGGAAACATGGTCAGTCAGCAAGGTACCGGAGCACGAAGGCGGCAGAAACAGTATCTTCGTAATTGAAAATGCCGAAGGTAAAAAACGGGTTCTGCGCATAACAATGCTTGATGACCGGACAGAGGAAGACTATTTCGCGGAGACAGAGTTCATACACTTCCTTGCGGCTAACGGTGCATCGGTGACGGATGTGATTCCATCCGTGAACGGGAAATTTGTT
>JAZUJV010000057.1:0-2488 GCA_045642945.1 Eubacteriales bacterium
TAATATTCCCGCTTTTTGAAAAAAGCTCTTGCAAAAACTTTTAAAGCCGCGAAAACGGGTTTTCGCGGAAAAAGATTATAATAAGCAAAACCCGCCGAAAAGGTGATTTCCTCTTCGGCGGGTCCTTTATTTAATTTCGCAAAAGCGGAATCCGTCTCCTTGCCGCTTATTTTATCGGCAATTGCACTTCGGTAAGCCAATCGCTGACCGATTCCTTGTTCCAGATGCCGTCGATATAGCTTTCTCTCGCGGGCCCCGCGATTTCATATCCGTTCTTTTCGGCATATTCCACGATAAACGCGTAAGCTTCTCCGATCGTGTCGTAAGAGCCCTTGTGATATATGCTTAAAACCTTTGCGGCGGGAAGCGTGCTGAACTTTATGCGTTCGTTTTCCTTGCCGAACGTTTTGACCGCCTCGTTATGGCGGATCCTGACATTCGTTTCCCTGTATTCTCCGACAAGGTATTCGCAAAATTCATACGGCGGCTCCGCGCACTTTATGTCGGGATTTAATCTTAAACATTCCTCTCCGACAGACGGGATCCATTGCATAGCGTCTTCGTATTTGTCAAGCTCCGTTTCCGAAGAATAAATTATCATCTCCGGAATTTCCTTTAACGTTACCTGATACTTCATTTCTTTTTCCTCCATAAAGAATTTTATGACGGAAATCCGAAGCATCGTCTTTTGCTGTAATTTTCGGAGATTTTCTTCCTTTGCGGACAAAATCTTAATCACGTCTTCTCCGGAAAAGACGCTTTTGATTTCTTCGATGGAAAGTCCGAGCTGCCTGAACGATTTGATTTTTGCCGCGGTTTCAAGCTGCGAGCTTTCATAAAGCCGATACCCCGTCCGTTCGTCAACCGACGCGGGTATAAGAAGCTCTTCTTTTTCATAAAACCTCAAAGCCTTTACCGTGGTATGCGATAACTTGGAAAACTCTCCGATTTTGAGCATAACAGATTCCTCCGTTTCCGTCGTATATGAGATTATATCTTATCCTCTAAGGGGAGAGTCAATGGCTTTTTTGAATATTTCGGATGTTTTCGGAAAAATTATTCGAGAGTCCTTTTCGCAAATCGGGGTTTGTTACTCTTTTCGGAGAATATCCAGCGTATGATGTGAAGCTCCGATAAGGTCCTGACGTTCGCATATCGCAAAATGATATTCTATCCATTTTTCGAACGTTTCATCGTCCATGGCGTCTATGCATTCCCGATTATAATTAGTCGCACCGTCCGTTGCGATAAGCTTGATTCTTTTGACAGGCACCTTCGCATCCAATTCGGTAATATCTTCCGTTCTCACTAATTCGAAGAGGTCTTTGGGCTCGCTGATACAATGCCAATTGGATGTCAGCATATTAAGGTCTATCACTTCGCGCAGGTGGTTCGAAGCGAACACGAACTGAATCACCGTCGGCTCGTTCATACAATAAGCCACGAGAATATGACCGCTCGGTTTAGTTACGCGCACCGCTTCGGAAAGAGCTTTTAACTTCTCTTCCTTCGTGTAAAGGTGATACATCGGTCCGAGCAGCATGGTCAAATCAAAAGAATTGTCGGAAAACAATGTCAAATCCAAAGCGTTTCCTTGGATTGCCGTGATAGGCTCCGTGCCGTTTAATTTGGATTGCAGTATTTCCAGATTGTGCTCGATCAGCTCGACCGCGGTTACCCGAAGCCCTTTTTTTGCCAACGTTACGCTGTATCGTCCCGTGCCTGCTCCGACTTCAAGGATACTCGGATTTGAAACATCTTTCAAACATTCTTCTATGTATTTCATTGTGGTTAGGTATTCCACCTGTCCATGACGAGAAAGAAGGCGCCCGTCTTCGTCATAGCTGTTGTAATATTCTTCAAGATAATTCATAACTTTTTCTCCGAAATTATGATTCGTTGTGATAATAATACAATAAAATAAATCCATTGTCAACGAAGCGTTTGCTTCGCAAAAGCGATAGCAAAACAAAAACGGGGAAACCTCTTGATTATTTCATTAAGCGGTGATATAATTCACCGTGTACGGAGGCGTAGCTCAGTTGGTCAGAGCGTTCGGTTCACATCCGAGAGGTCAAGGGTTCGAGCCCCCTCGTCTCCACCATAACAAAAAAGACGGTATCAGCCGTCTTTTTTGTTAACATAGAATCAAATCGGGGCTCGAAGGGTCGGTAGTGAATGACACGCCGGGGGCGTGTCAGAGCCGACCCTGCCCGAGCGCGTCGAGCGCGAGAACGAGCCCCCTCGTCTCGCAAAAATAGAAACGATAATTTTCAACAGAAAATTGTCGTTTTTTACTTTAATGAAAATCATCGGCAGAATTAATAAAAGGAAATTTAAGAGCGAACGTAAAATTATTGCAGCAATAGCACATAAAATGTGAAAAAAATTAAAATAATCAAAAATATATATTGACAAATCCGAAATTATATGATATTTTATTATCACAAATATTAGATAGGAGAAATAATCAATGGAATGGAATGTT
>JAZUJV010000058.1:0-11800 GCA_045642945.1 Eubacteriales bacterium
AAAACGCTGCTCATCCTTGTTTTCGTGCTCTGCTTCTGCTCTCCGCTCGCCGCTTCGGCGCTGACGCCCTGCTACGAGCCGACGGAAGAATATAAACAAAGCGAATATTACGATAAACTTATCGAAGTTGAGCTGACCGGCAACTACCATAAAGATATCGTCGCCGTCGCACTTACACAGGTCGGCTACCACGAGGGGAATTCCATAAAAGACCTCGGCGGTAAAAACGCCGCGGGCAGCGGAAACTATACCGAATATGGTTATTATTGCGACTTACAAGCCGAATGGTGCGCGCTGTTTATAAGCTGGTGCGCCCGTCAGGCGAAGATACCCGAGAGCGTTATCTGTAATAACGGCTGGGCGACCGCAGGCGACTTCGGCTGTGAGTTCCGCTGGAAAGAGGAATATACCCCCGTCCCGGGCGACCTTATAATCTTCGACTACCCGCCCTATAATAAAACCACCGTCGACCCCGAGCTTCACGGCGACCATATCGGCATCGTCGTCTCCGTCGACCAATATAACGTCTATACCGTCGAGGGCAACGCTTCCAACCGCTGCGCGAAAAACGGCTACGCCCTTACGAACGCCAACATAAAGGGCTACGGGATCTATAAGGACGCCGAAAACCCCGAAACCTCCGAGACCGAGTCCCCCGCTTCCGAAAGTTCAAACGCTTCCGTTCCCGAAAGCTCAAACGCTTCCGTTCCCGAAAGCTCAAACGCTTCCGCTGCCGAAAGTGGAACTCCCGCCTCCGAAAGCACCGCTTCCGTCGACGAATCCGAGCCCGCCTCCGAAGAAGTCTCCGCCGAAACCTCCGACGATAGCCCCGCCGCCGTCGCCGATATCTCCGAAGACCCGTCCGTTTCCCCCGATGAATCTCACGATAAAGAGTTTATCTTTATCCCCGGCTATAAACCCGAAGTGGAGAAAAAGAGTATCTTCAAATCCCCGTGGATCTACCTCTCCGCCGCCGCGGTCATCGCCATAGCAATTGCGTCGTTCCTGATAATCAGAAAATCAAAAGCCAAACAACAATAATCAAAAAAGAGCCGTTTACGGCTCTTTTTATCGGCATTCAGCGTTCAGCGCGCTTCGCGAACGAAATTTAATTGTAAAAAAGTGCATTTTGAAATGCACCTTTTTATTGTTTTTTTTATCCGCGAAAGTTTACTTTCGCGGCATTAAAAGCTTTTTGGCACACCTTTTTCGCGAAAAAGGTGTGAAGTTTTTGTAAGAGCTTTTTTCAAGAAACCGTCATTTATTCCTGTCGTTGAACTGTTTTCTCTTCGCGTAGATTTTCTCGGAGTCGTCCTCGAGGTCCTTAAGGAGCTCTTTCTGTTTTCTCGAAAGTCCCTTCGGCGTCTCGACTTTGACGGTGATGTAAAGGTCGCCCCTGCCGCGTCCGTTAAGCTTCGTTACGCCTTTGCCGCGAATCGAAAACGTGCTGCCCGTCTGCGTCCCTTCGGGGATGTTCAGCTCGGCTTTGCCGTCGGGAGTGGGAACAGAGAGCTTCGCGCCGAGCGCCGCGTCGGAAAAAGATATCGGGAGCTCGTAATAAAGGTCGAACCCTTCGCGCTTGTAAAGCTCGTGGCTTCTGACGCTGACCTGAATGATAAGGTCGCCGCTCGGCCCGCCGTTTCTGCCCGCGTCGCCCTGGTTGTGAAGAACGATCCGCTGACCGTTGTCGATGCCTGCGGGTATGTTGACTTCAAGCTGCTTGCTCTTGCGGACGCTGCCGTTTCCGCGGCAGGTCTTGCACGGATTGGTAATTTTCTTGCCCGTGCCGCCGCATTCGTCGCAGGCTGCCGTGCTCTGCATCACGCCGAAAGGCGTTCTGCGCTGAACGGTGATGCGTCCCGTGCCGTTGCAGCGCGTACATCTCGAAGCCGTCGTGCCCTTCGCCGCGCCGCTGCCTCCGCAGTCGGAGCAGTTTTCGACGCGGGAAAACGATACGTCGCGTTTGCATCCGAATATCGCTTCCATAAAATCAACGGTAACGCGCGCTCCGACGTCCTCGCCCTGCGTGGGCGCGTTCGGATTGCGGGTGCTCGTGCGCCCCCCGCCGAACATGTTGCCGAAAACTCCGCCGAAAAGGTCGCCGAGGTCGAAATCTCCCGAGAACCCGCCGAAACCGTTTCCGAAACCGCCCGCGGCGTTCGGGTCTACGCCCGCGTAGCCGTAGCTGTCGTATCTCGCCTTCTTGTCGGGGTCGGAGAGAATAGAATACGCCTCGTTCACCTCTTTAAACTTCTCCTCGGCGGCTTTGTCGCCCGGGTTGGCGTCGGGGTGATATTTTTTCGCCATCTGGCGAAAGGCTCTTTTTATGTCGTCGGCACTCGCGCTTTTGTCGATGCCGAGAATTTCATAGCAATCTCTTTTATCTGCCATAATTCATCACGTCTCGTTCGGTCATAAACCGACGAAAAAGAGGAAGCGAATTCCTCTTTTTTCGCGGTATGATAATTAGTTGTTGCTCTTGTCGGTGAAGTCGGCATCGTAGAATTCGTTGCCGTTTCCGTTTCCGTTCTGACCCCCGAAGTTGTTCGGGTCAAAGCCCGCCGCGTTCGGGTCAAAACCGGGCTGACCTTCTGCGCCCGACTGCTGATAAAGCTTCGAGCTTACGTCGTAGATAGCCTTCTGAAGCGCGTCGGTGTCGGCTTTGATTCTTTCGGTGTCGTCGGTGGTAAGCGAGGTGCGAAGCTTCTCGATAGCGTCCTTAACGGGCTGTTTGTCGGCGTCGGAGAGCTTGTCGCCCGCTTCGTTTATCGTCTTTTCGCATTGGAACGCGAGGCTTTCGCCGTTGTTCTTGACTTCTACGGCTTCCTTGCGCTTCTTGTCCTCTTCGGCGTGCATTTCGGCGTCGCGAATGGCCGCGTCGATGCTTTCCTTGCTCATATTGCTCGAGGACTGAATGGTGATATGCTGTTCCTTGCCGGTGC
This sequence comes from Eubacteriales bacterium, assembly GCA_045642945.1. GTDB lineage: Bacteria > Bacillota > Clostridia > Oscillospirales > CAG-382 > Coliplasma. The sequence continues at coordinate 2,943 of JAZUJV010000058.1, forward strand.
CCTTGTCGGTAGCCTTGACGTTGACGATGCCGTTGGCGTCGATGTCGAAGCTTACCTCGATCTGCGGAACTCCTCTGGGAGCGGGAGCTATGCCGTCAAGCGAAAATCTGCCGAGCGTGGTGTTGTTCGCCGCCATCTCTCTTTCGCCCTGAAGAACATGAATTTCAACCGAAGGCTGTCCGTCGGAAGCGGTAGAGAACACCTGGCTCTTCTGAACGGGAATGGTGGTGTTTCTGTCGATAATCTTCGTAAAAACTCCGCCGAGCGTCTCGATACCGAGCGAAAGCGGGGTAACGTCGAGAAGAAGAAGGTCTTTAACGTCGCCGCCGAGAACGCCGCCCTGAATAGCCGCGCCTACCGCGACGCATTCGTCGGGGTTGATGCCCTTGAACGGCTCTTTGCCGATGAAGCCCTTGACCGCTTCGACGACTGCGGGGATTCTCGTGCTGCCGCCGACGAGAAGGACTTTGTCGATCTGCGAGGGCTGTAATCCCGCGTCGCGCAAAGACTGCTTGACGGGGCCCATGGTCTTTTCAACGAGGTCTCTGGTAAGCTCGTCGAATTTCGCTCTCGTAAGAGTAGCGTCGAAATGCTTCGGACCGGTCGCGTCGGCGGTGATATAGGGAAGGTTGATGTTCGTGCTCATCATGCCGGAAAGCTCGATTTTGGCTTTTTCGGCGGCTTCTTTAAGTCTCTGCATAGCCATCTTGTCGCCGCGGAGGTCGATTCCGGATTCGTTTCTGAAGCTTTCGACGATCCAGTTTATGATCTTTTCGTCGAAATCGTCGCCGCCGAGCTTCGTGTCGCCCGCGGTAGCGAGAACTTCGAAAACGCCGTCGCTTATTTCAAGAATCGAAACGTCGAAGGTGCCGCCGCCGAGGTCGTATATCATGACCTTCTGGTTAAGCTCTTTGTCGAGCCCGTAAGCGAGCGCCGCCGCCGTCGGCTCGTTGATGATTCTCATGACTTCGAGACCCGCTATCTTGCCCGCGTCCTTCGTCGCCTGACGCTGTGCGTCGGAGAAGTAAGCGGGAACGGTGATGACCGCCTGCGAAACGGTGGTGCCGAGATAGCTTTCAGCGTCGGCTTTAAGCTTCTGGAGTATCATCGCGCTGATTTCCTGCGGGGTGTATCCTTTTCCGTCGATGTTTACCTTATAGTTCGAGCCCATCTGTCTCTTTATCGAGATAACGGTTCTGTCGGGGTTGGTGATTGCCTGTCTTTTTGCGACCTGACCTACCATTCTTTCGCCGTTTTTCGAGAAAGCGACGACCGAGGGAGTCGTTCTGTTGCCTTCGGCGTTAGCGATAACGCTGGGCTCGCCGCCTTCGTAAACCGCTACGCAGGAGTTAGTAGTGCCGAGGTCAATACCTATGATTTTTGCCATTTTTGATTACCGTCCTTTATATAAGTTATGTTTATTTCAGTTTGCGACCTTTACCATCGCGTGTCTTATGATCTTTTCGCCGAGCTTATAGCCCTTTTCGAACGTCTGGGTAACGACGTTCTCGCCAAGCTCTTCGTTCTCTTCGTGCATAATGGCGTTGTGGAGATTCGGGTCGAACTCTTTTCCGTCGCTCTCTATCTCGCTTACGCCGATTTTCGTGAAAATATCTTTAAGCTGCTTCGTTATAGCTTTTATTCCCTTGTCGTCGGGGGTGAACTGGATCGCTTTGTCCAGACTGTCCGCGAGCGGCAATATCGCCTTCACCGCGTCGATGTAAGCGTCGTTATACGCGTCGCTCTTTTCTTTCGCGGTGCGCTTGCGGTAGTTGTCGTATTCCGCCGCGAGACGAAGATATTTGTCGTTCGCCTCGGCAAGCTCGTCTTTAAGCGCCTTTATCTCTTTTTCGGCTTTTACCGATTTTTTGTCTTCTTTTTTGCTTTCTTTTTCTTCTTTGACTTCCGCTTCCGCCTTTATTTCCTCGGCTTCGGCTTCATTCTTCTTCTTTTCTTCCATCGGGTTCTCCTAACATCAGTTCCGCCGCCTTGTTAAGCCCTATCTCGCCGGTAAGTCCTTCGGCGAAATAATCGAGCGAGGCGATGACTTTTTTATAATCCATACGCTTCGGACCTATTACTCCCACCGCACCGATGACCTTTCCGTCTATCGTTATCGGGTGGAAAACGAATCCCGTTTCGGGCGGGGCAATGCCCTGCGCCTCGTCGCCGAAGATAATCGACGTCTGCCCGGGGACCGCCTTTTTCATAAGCTCCGCAAAGCGTTTTCGCTCTTCTATCATCGAAAGCACGCTCTGTACCTTCGCGACGTTGAAAAATTCGGGGTAGGAAAGTAACTTCGTTACGCCGTCTACGTGGACTTTCTCGCTGTCAAAGGAGTTGAACATCTCGTTCACTACGCGTAATAACATCGTCGCGAACGCCTTGTGATCCCCAAGCTCACTTTCGAATTCAAGCACGGTGTTCAGATTAACCTGCTCGGGCGTTATCCCGACGAAGCATTTGTTCAAAGCCTTCTTCGCCGCCGCCATGACCTCTTCGTCGATAGCTTCCTGCGTCTTTACCTGACGCGAGCGCACCGACCCGTCTTTACAGATCATAATAAGAAGAAAATCATGCTCGCCGATATAAAGCGTCTCGTATCTGTCGGCTTCCGTCCCGCTCCCGCCTATAAAAGCGAAGGAGGTGTAGTTCGTAACCTCGCCTATCGCGTGGCTCGCTTCCTCCATAAGCGACGAAAGCTCGCTGACCTTGCGCTCGATGACCTCGTCAAGCACTTCGACCTCTTCCATAGCGAGGTAATAGCGCCCCATAAGGTTTTCGACGTAGGTGCGGTAGCCCTTCGCCGTGGGCACACGTCCCGCGGAGGTGTGCGGCTGTTCGAGATATCCCATATCCTCGAGATCGCTCATCTCGTTTCTTATGGTCGCGCTCGAGACCTTAAAGCCGTCCTGTTCGGTAAGGTATTTGGAGCCAACCGGCTCGCCCGTCGCGATGTACGCGTCAACGACCGAGCGTAATATCGCTTTTTTGCGTTCGCTGAGTTCCAAGTACGTTCATCCTTTCCGAATTTGCTGTCTTTTGTTTTAGCACTCAAAAACATTTAGTGCTAATCCTTTTGTTATTATATCCACAATTTCGCCTTTGTCAATATCTTTTGCAAAAAAATCTTCGCCTTTTTGTCTCAGAAATTTAGCACGAAAACAAATAGGGTGATAAAAAGCATTCAGTATTCAGCCTTTAAATGTACATTTGCTCCGCAAATGGATTTTATTGTATTTGTTTTCACAAAATCAAAAGTTTTTCGCTTCCTTTTTTCAAAAAGGAAGAATATATGATAAAAATTCGTTCGCGTAGCGTTCGTTCCCGTCGCTGAATGCTGAATGCCGAATGCTCGAAAAAAGCCCGCCCCCGCGGTCTTTTTTCGCTATTCCACAAGTATCGGCTGTATCTGTCTCCCCGCCATCGCCTCTTCGATCGTCTCTCCGATCTTATTAAAATCGCATACGAGCGAGCTCGGCTTCCCCTTCGGGCTGTCCTGCCCGAAAGGCACGAAAAAGACGTTTTTCTTCTCGAGCATAAGCGCTATGTTAAAAAGATTCGCCGAAAGTCCGTCGTTCGTCGCGAGCGCGATTATCACTTTCCCGCGCGAGCGAAGCTGCGCTTTGACGCACATCGTTACCGCTCCGTCGGTTATCCCGTTCGCCAGCTTTGCCAGCGTGTTCCCCGTGCACGGCGCGACGACCACCGCGTCGAATCCACCGTTCGTAACGGTTTCCTCCGCTTCTTTTACCGAAAAAATCGGCTCTCTCCCCGTTATCCCCGAAACCCTGCTTAAAAGCGCGTCCGCCCGCCCGAAGCGCGTGTCGGTGCTTCTGACGATCTCCGAAAAAGCGGGCGTTATCTCGTGCGACGCCGCCAAAGCTTTTAATGCTTCAAGCGACCTCGCGTGCGTGCAGAATGAGCCGCAGAAAGCGTAAACGAGCTTCAATCCGCCAACCCCTTTCTTCTCTCCAAAGCGTTGATAATGGCTTTCGCCAAAGCCTTTCCCGCCGAATCGGGCGCGTATTTCGCGGGTAGTCCTGAGGCGACGGTTACTTTTCTCCCAAGCCTTTCCGCCGCCGACAGATCTATGCCGTACGGCTTCGACGCCAGCTCGATAAAAATCGTCTCCGCCTTCGTCAAAGCTATCTCTTTTTCTCCGAAAATAAGCGCGGGAACGGTGTTGAAAACTATGTCCGCCGACCTTAAAACGCCTTCGGCGTCGGGATAGTCCAAGGAATCGACCCCGTTTTTCTTCGCCGCGAGCCGGCTTTCCTCTCTCCGCGCCAGCACCGTTACCTCACACCCGAGCGACGTGAGTAACCCGCAGAGATAAAACCCTATCCTGCCGTACCCCGCCACTAAGATTTTGCTCCCGAACAAAATCTTCTCCGAAAGCCCCATGGCAGTATAAACCGCGCCCTCGGCGGTGATAAAGGCGTTTTCGCGAAGAAATATTTCGTTCTTCGCGTAATCCAAACGGTCCTTACCCTCGGGCAAACCGCCGCCGAGAATAAGCTTTTTTCTCCCGAATTTTTCCGAAAATTCGTCAAAAGGAATCTCCGTCCCCTTGATTTTCCCGTTTTCAAAGCAGGGGTAGGGCAATACCGCCGCGCCGCATCCGTACCCGTCTTCGCCGAAAACCGCGTTTATCCCGCTTTCACGAAGATACCTCGCGGCGTGCTTTGCCCTCGCGTCGCCTCCGACGAAAAATATATCCACGTAAAACGCCTCCGCTTTTATCATATTCCGAAAGTTCTCTTTTCGTTCAGAGCTTTATGAAAATCGGCTTCCCGACCTTAAAATGCTCGCCGCTTGCAAAATTCTTTTCGTTGTTTTCCGCCACCGCGTCCGGCGAAACTCTGTATCTCTTCGCGATGTCCCAAAGCGTTTCGTCCGCCGTCGGGAAACAGAATATGAATTCCGGCTTTTTCTCGCCTTTCTTTATTTCCGTCCGCTTCGTTATCTCCGAAACGAATCTCGCGTGCTCCGCCGTGCGTATACTCTTCTTGAAAACCGCCCCGACGCGCACGTTTATCCTGCCGTCGCCGTGAAGCGTCGCTTCCGCCTCGGGCGATATTATTTCAAGATTTTCTCCCTCGGCTTCAAAAGGCACGGAGGTTTGAAACTCGTAAATCCCGTTTTCCGTCCCCGCGAATATCGCCACCGCGAAGCTGCCCTTCGCCTTCTCGTTTTCGCCCGCAAAGTCCTTCGAAAATATCGTTTTCGCCACGCCGCAGCCGAAAATCTCTTTAACGCTCTGCCCCTCGGGAATAAACGTCGTGTCAAAGCTCATCGGCGCTTCGTCCTCCGCCGAGGTATAAACCAAGTCCGCGTCTATAAACGCCGGAGTCCCGTCAAAGTCTCTTTCGAAAACGTCCTCCGCCACGGTCTGTGTTTCGGTGCAAACTTCCGAAAGCGTCGCCTTTACGCAAAACGAGACCTTTATCCCGCGGCTTTCGCCGTATCTGTCAAGCTCGGGCGTAAATTCCTTTTCCGAGATTTCAAGCCGTATCCCGTGCCTCCCGCTCCCGTCGGTTTTCGCTTGCATCCCAAACGATATCGGAATCGTCTTTTTCGTGAAGGTCAGCTCGCCCGCGTCCTCGTCTTCATAGAATATAAGCGCGTCGGCGTCGGCTTTTATCTCCGCTCTGCCGTCCTTAAAAGACGTTCTCACGCCCGAAAGCCTGATTTCGCCGTGGTCGATCTCGCCGATGTTTTTTTCACCGTGCGAAAGCGTAACGGATTCCGAGAATTTAAAATCGCTTCTGCTGTATTCGGGCTTGCCGTCAAAGCTTATCTCCTTTTGCTTGTAATAGATACCGTCGTTTTCGCTTACGCCTAACGCTTTTATCGGCGTAACGTATGTCGCTTTCACGCTCCCGCCTATCCTTGCGCGGACTATCGCCTTGCGCGAGTTTAACAGGTCGCAGCTTAAAGCCGAAACGAAAAGCTCACAGTCGATGTCAGATTCGCTTACCTGCTCTTTCAGCATCGCAAAGACCGAAAATTCCTTCGTAAAAACGCAGCATTTCAATTTGCTTTTTCCGCCCGTCTCATAAAGAACGTCGAAAACCGCCCTTCCCGAAATATTGACCTTCCCGCCCTCGAAAGAATATTTCTCCGCGAAAGGAGTACAGTCGACCTTGACTATCCTCTTCACGTCAGGGAAATATTCGGGTATCTCCGCGTCAAGCTCGATCTCTTTTTCGCTCGCCCCGATTATCGCCAAAGTCGGCAAAAGGATCTCGTTTACCGTAGTATTTATGTTCATCGCGCCCTTCCTTTTAATAAAAGTTTATATGAGATTATATGAACGCTTCCCGCGTCTTATTCATAAAATGATATCGAAAGGCGTGATGAAATGAAGTTTACCAGACGAAAATTTTTTGTTATCGCTTCCGCGTTCTGCGCGGGCGTCCTGCTCTCGGCGATACTCTCGTGGAAGACCGTCGCGCTTATCGCGGCGGCTCTCGCGTTTGCCGCCTGCTTTTTAAAGATAGACGAATGATTTTATAAAAAGGGAGATTACTTATGCGAATATACTGCTTCCGTTCACCGAAAATCTTCAAACCCGTCTTAAAATGGATTTTTTTGAAAAGACCCCGTTGACTTGCGCGAAAAACGGTGCTATAATGCCGTCAATCGAAGAGTAAAAGCCCTTGCGTAAAGTGCCGTCCGAACGGGGAGTTGTCGGACGGACGAAAAACTTTTGTTTGCGGTTGGGGCTTTGCATCCCGCTTCATACCTGAAAAGGAAGTATAATTTTTTCGCCAAAACCTTCTTTTCGTATGAGTAGGAAAAGGAGGTTTTTTGTTATGAGAAAAAGTATCTTAAAAATTTCCCTCGCCGCGATGATGATAGCCTTGTCCATCGTCATCGCCACCTTCGCGAAAGGGATTTTCGGCTCGGGACCTTTACGCGTAACCTTCGAAAATATCCCGATAATGCTTGCCGGAATGCTTTTAGGCCCCGTCTGGGGCGCCGTCGTCGGCGCCGCCGCCGACCTCGTCGCTTGTATGTTCTCGGGCATGTCGCCACTACCCCTTGTTACCGTCGGAACGGCGTGCATCGGCGCGATTTCGGGCATATTATATAAATATATAATAAAAAGGAAGGAATTTTTCGCGACGGCGCTCTCGGTTTTTCCCGCTCATATCGTCGGTTCGATGATAGTCAAAACCTACGCGCTTTCCGCTTTTTACCCCTTCAAGCTTATAATCTGGCGCGTCCCGATATATATAGGCATCGCCCTCGTCGAGACCTTTGCGTTGAATCTCCTGCTCAAAAATAAATATATCACCGACACCTTCGGCGGAAAGAAGGAAGAACAATGACTTACGAAGAAGCGCTTAAATATATCCATTCCGTCTCGCGCTTCGGCTCAAACCTCGGGCTTTCGCGCATCAACGCGCTATTAACAAAGCTCGGTAACCCCGAAAAGGATTTAAAATGTATCCACGTCGCCGGAACGAACGGAAAAGGCTCGGTCTCCGCTATGTGCGCCTCCGTGCTTCAAAAGGCGGGATATAACGTCGGACTCTATACTTCTCCCTTTATCGTCCGCTTCAACGAGCGCATCAGATTGAACGGTAAAGATATCCCCGACGGTGAGCTTGCGGAAATAGTCGAAAAAGTAAAAGAAGCTTCCGCCTCCGTCGACGGCGACGCCACCGAGTTCGAGCTTATCACCGCCGCCGCGTTCCTTTATTATAAAAGGCATAAAGCCGACGTCGTCGTTCTCGAAGTCGGCATGGGCGGACGTCTCGACGCAACCAACGTCATAAAATCCCCGATAGTCTCGGTAATAACCGGCATCGCGCTCGACCATACCGCAATATTAGGCGACACCGTCGAAAAGATCGCTTTCGAAAAATCGGGCATAATAAAAGAGACCTGCCCCGTCGTTTACGGCGGCAGAGACGACAAAGCCTTCGCCGTGATAAAGTCGCGCGCCGAAGAGCTCGGTTGTGATATCGTCCGTACCGATATAGATTCGATAAACGTAAAAAGCGAGACCGTGCGCGGTTCGGTCTTCGATTATAAAGATAAAACCGATATAAATATCTCGCTTTGCGGAAGCTACCAGCCCGAAAACGCCGCCACGGCGATAGAGGCTCTGCGCTTCGCTTCCGAAAGGGGATTTGATATTCCCGAAAATGCGCTTCGCGAAGGCATCGCCGAAACGCGCTGGCGCGCCCGCTTCGAGCTTCTCGAGGATAAGACCCCCGTCATCTTCGACGGCTCCCATAATATCCAAGGCGTTACCGCCGCCGTCAAAAGCGTAAAACAATGCTTCGGCGATAAAAAGATAACTCTGCTTATGGGCGTCCTCGCCGATAAGGATTATAAAGATATGGTCTCTCTCCTTGCGGAGATATCCGGAACGGTCTTTACCGTTACCCCCGCGTCTCCGCGTGCGCTTGCCGCCTCTTCGCTTGCCGAAACGTTTAATAGCTTCGGCGTGAAGGCTGTAAGCTTTGAAGATACGGTTCGCGGCGTCGCCTCCGCCTACGCGTACGCGAGGGCGAAAAATACCCCGCTTATCATGCTCGGCTCGCTTTATATGTACGGCGACGTCTATAACGCCTTCGAAAAGGTAAAAATCGGGCGTCAAGAGTAAAAAAACGATCTTTTTAAAACTTTTTTAAAAATTTATTCGCCCGTTTTCCTTTGCGCCGCAACGGTTTTTAGGTTTCGTGCGAAAAAAATTAAAAAAAGTTGAAAAAAAGTATTGACAAAGGCGATGGTGAGTGGTAGAATAACCGAGCTGCCGAAAAAACGGGCAGCGCGAAGAACGGACATTGAAAATTGAACAACAGAACGACGTACAAAGAAATGTACGAGACTCGTTA
>JAZUJV010000059.1:0-8380 GCA_045642945.1 Eubacteriales bacterium
CCATAACGGCGCGGGCTATCGACATACCGTCGTAGGTGGAGGTGCCGCGGCCTATCTCGTCATAGATTATAAGGCTGTCGGCGGTGGCGTTTTTTAAAATATCGGCGACCTCGGTCATTTCGAGCATAAAGGTCGAGTTGCCCGACGCGAGGTCGTCGGAAGCGCCGACGCGGGTGAAGACCTTATCGACGATGCCGATACGCGCCTCGGTGGCGGGAACGAAGCAGCCCGCCTGAGCGAGAATGACGCAGAGAGCGACCTGACGCATATAGGTAGATTTACCCGCCATATTGGGACCCGTTATGAGAAGCAGGCGGTTTGCGCCATTATCTAAATTCACGTCGTTGGGGACGAAATAATTTCCGTCCAAAAACCTTTCGACGACGGGGTGGCGGCTGTTTTTGATAATTATTTTATCGCTTCGGTCTATCTCGGGGCAGACGTAATTCTGCTCGCGCGCGATTTCGGCGTTGGAGCAATACATATCGAGCTCGGCGAGGGCGGAAGCGGTGGTTTTTATTCGGTCGATCGCTTGTAAAACGTAATCGCGCAGCGACGAGAAAAGCTCGTATTCAAGGGCGAAGAGGCGCTCGCGGGCGCCTAAAACTCGGGCTTCGGTCTCTTTAAGCTCGGGGGTAACGTAGCGTTCGCCGCTGGTAAGCGTCTGGCGTCTTATGTAATCCTCGGGGACCTGATCGACGAAGTTTTTGGAGACCTCGATATAATAGCCGAAGACGCGGTTATAGCCGATTTTAAGGGATTTTATGCCCGTTTTTTCGCGCTCGTATTCCTCGATCTTGGCTATCCATTCCCTGCCGTTGAGCATCATCTCGCGAAGCTCGTCGACGGCGGCGTTACAGCCTTTTTTTATCATTCCGCCTTCTTTTAAAACGGCGGAGGGGTCTTCGTCGATAGTGTTATAAATCGCTTCGCCTATCTCGGTAAGAGGGTCGAGCTCGTTATAAAGGCGTTTGAGCGACGCACATTTTGCGCTTTGCAAATTCTCTTTTATCGCGGGGATGACGGCTATAGTATGCTCGAGAGATTTTAAGTCGCGGGCGTTGGCGCTTCCGTAGACGAGGCGGGTCATCAAGCGCTCGATATCGGTGATGTTTTTAAGATTTTCGCGTATCTCGCCGCGGGTGATACCGTCGTCATACAGCTCTTTTACGGCGGCGAGGCGGGCTTTTATGGCGTTTTCGCTGACGAGGGGCTGTTCGAGGCTTCTTCTTAAAAGTCTCGCGCCCGCGCCGGTTTTAGTTCTGTCGACTGCCCAAAGGAGCGAGCCTTTACGCTGTTTTCCGCGCATGGACTCGGAAATTTCGAGGTTGCGGCGGGAGGAAGCGTCGATGCCCATATATTCGTCGCAGGAATAGAAATTCACGCGTTTGAGATAGGTCAAATCGGTTTTCTGGGTCTTTATAAGATATTTTAATAGCGCGCCGACGGCGGAAACGGCGAGGTCTTTTTCGCTCTCGACTCCTTCGCCGTAAACATCTTTTATCGTCTCGCAAGCGGACATCAGATTAAAATCGTCGTCGTCCGAGAAGCTGACAAGCGTTCCGAAACGGTCGGAAAAGGCTTTTAAAAACTCTTTATCCGTATTTTTTTTACATATAAGCTCGCTCGGGCAATAGGCGGCGGCTTCGGAAACGGTTTTTGATATCACGTTGTCGCCGAGAAGCTCGGACGCGCAGAGTTCGCCCGTGGAGATATCGGCAAAGGCGAAGCCGATGCCCTCGAAGCTTAAATAGACGGAGGCGATATAGTTATTCTTTTTCTCGTCGAGGTAGCCGCCCTCGGTAACCGTGCCGGGGGTGATTATCCGGATAACGTCGCGTTTGACCAAACCTTTGGCGGTGGCGGGGTCCTCGAGCTGTTCGCATATCGCGACGCGGTAGCCGCGGGAAACGAGTTTGGCGATATATCCTTCGACGGCGTGGTAGGGCACGCCGCACATAGGGGCACGCTCCTCCATTCCGCAGTCTTTACCCGTAAGGACCAAATCAAGCTCTTTGGACGCGGTTTTGGCATCCTCGAAGAACATTTCGTAGAAGTCGCCGATACGGCACATAAGGATACAGTCGGGGTGTTCCTCTTTTACCTCGAGATATTGTTTCATAAGGGGAGAAAGAGCCATGGCTTCCGCCTCCGAAAATAGAATAGTTTAGATTAGTGGCAGCCGCCGCAGGTAGAGCAGTCGTGGGTGCAGTTGGCGGCGTCGGGGTCTATCGTGAAATGGATCTTATCGTTGACGGCGGAGATAAGAGCGGTCAAATCGGCTTCGGCGGATTGCATATTGGCGAGGACTTCGCTTTCGCTTATGCCGTCGTAGATGGCGCGGATGCGCTCGGAGATGCTGTCGATAAGGGCGTTGTCGCGCTCGGCTTCGGGCTTTTTGCCCTCCATTTCGAGGATGCTTGCCTGTACGTTATATTCGTTGATGAGCGCGGTGAGGCGTTTATCGTCGTCGTAGGCTTTTTTGGCTTCGTTGTAGGCTTTGAGTTCGTCGCTTTCTTTAAGCGCTTCGGCTAATACTTCAAGCGCTTTTTCGAATTTTTCGGTCATTTTTAATTTATCCTTTCATTTTTTATGCAGATTGAAAAATCGTGTAGAATGGACGAAAACCGAGCGTCGGCGTAGTAATCTACGCCAGTCGAGAGTTTTCGTTCATAGCACAAAACATATAATTATTGATTTTTGAGCAAGCTCAAAAATCTGCCGGAATCAAAAAAGTGAATTTAAAAACACCTTGGTTTTTTATTATTCGTTTTGTGCGGTCTGCGCGATTTTGCCGTCGAGCGCGTAGGCGCCCGCTTTTTCTATATTCACGTTTACGAACGTTCCCTCGGGGACGAAGGAATCGTAGGTAACGATTTTGTTCTGGCTGCTTCTTCCGCAGAAAGCGCCGTTTTTGTTCACGCCGTCGGAGAGGACTTTTATCGTCTTCCCTATCATTTTATCGGAATAGCTTTGGGCTATTTCGTTTTCGAGGTCGGTCAGGCGTTTGAAGCGCTCATTGCTTATTTCGCGCGGTATCTGGCCTTCCATTTTCGCGGCGACGGTGCCGACGCGGGGGGAGTAGATAAAGGTATATATCATATCGAAGCCGACTTCGCGGACGAGGGACATCGTAGCTTCGAAATCTTCTTCCGTCTCGGTCGGGAAGCCGACGATAATATCCGTAGTGAGCGAGACGTCTTTGATTTTTTCTTTTATTTTATACGCTTTTTCGAGGTAGCTTTCGCGGGTGTATTTCCTGTTCATAAGCTTTAAGACGCGATCGCTTCCCGACTGGACCGGGAGGTGGAAATGCTTGGCGACTTTGTCGTTTTCGGCGATGACGTTTATCAAAGCGTCGGAGGCATCCTTCGGGTGGCTCGTCATAAAGCGCATTCGGTAATCGCCGTCGAAGGAGGCGCATTCATCAAGCAGCGAAGCGAAATCGCAGCCGCCTTTATAGGAATTGACGTTCTGGCCGAGAAGGGTTATATCTTTATAACCGCGCCCGACGAGGGATTTGACTTCGGCGAGGACTTCGTCTTTATCGCGGGACCTTTCCCTTCCGCGAGCGTAGGGGACGACGCAATAGGAACAGAAATTGTCGCAGCCGTACATTACGGGGACCCACGCTTTATATAAGCTGTCGCGTAAAACGGGCATTCCCTCGGCTATCGTGCCGAATTCGTTATGAGGAAGCTCGGTAACGGAAACTACGTGTTTTTTCGTCTCGAAAAGTTTTAAAAGTATTTCGGGAAGCTTCCATATCATATCCGTTCCGAAGACGAAATCGACGTAGGGGTAGCTTTTTTTGAGCTGGTCGCGGCGGTGGGCGAGCTGTGCCATACAGCCGCAGAGCCCGACTTTTAAATTTTTGTCGGCAAAGTGGCGGTTTTTATACTGACCCGCTTCGGAAAGGGCGCGTATTTCGGCGTGTTCGCGGATGGCGCAGGTGTTTATTATTATCATATCCGCGGTCTCGCGGTCGTCCGTTATTTCAAAGCCGCAAAGCTCGAGAGCGCCCGCGATACGCTCGCTGTCGTTTTCGTTTTGCTGACAGCCGAAGGTGATGACGCACGCTTTTTTGTTCGACGTATATTTTTGAACTTCGCGGGCTATGTTTTTTTGTCGTTCGACAGATTCTTTATTTATGAGAATTTCCATTAAAACACCGTCATACAGGTAAGATATATTTCTTGAAGGGCTTTATTTTCGAAATAATTTTCGGTTTTGACGACGCCGGCGGAGGCGGAAGCGTGTAAAATCATTCCGTCGCCGAGGTAAAGCGCGACGTGGCCTTTGAAAAAGACGAGGTCGCCTTTTTTCGCTTCGGAGATATCGATCTTTCGAAGATTTTTATTCTTTTCGACGTCGGCATCGCGCCAGATCGTGATGCCCGCCATACGGTAGGCGTTGAAGCAAAGGCCCGAGCAGTCGACGCCCTGATGCGTTCTTCCGCCCCAGCGGTACTGGACGCCGAGGTAGCTTTTCGCGGTATTGACGATAGTATCGCGGGTCTCTTCTTCGGTTTTGTTTTTAAGCGAAGCGAGCGGGGTTATATGGTTTTGGTGGATATAATAGACACGGTTGCTCGGGAGGACGACGAAGGCGTAGCGCTTTTCGAGATGTGAAAAGCCGACGTCGACACGGGCGCCCATCGGGAGAGTTATCGGGGCGTGGAAATAGTTTCTGCCCTCGAAAAGCAGGTCGGCATAGGAGGAAGAAACGACGTAGTTCGCGTCGTGAAGCTTTTCAAAAAGGTTATGTTTAAGCGTCCAGCCCTCGTAGCCGTATTCGGTTTTTATTCTTACGAAGCCGCCGAGTTCGTCCGAAATTTCGGCTTCCTCGCCGTAAAGCGCTTCGTCGACCTGTTCGGAATCGAGCTCGGGGGTTTTATATAAAACGGCGGAGGGCACGCAGATAATCATTTTGGTTTTTGCTCCTTTTTATGAAAAATTTGTTTCGGATATTATCCGATTGAATGAAAAAAATATAGAAAGAGGGGGTGAAATTTTGAAAAAATTTAAAATCTTTAAAAAATTCTTCGTTTTCGCTTTTGTTTTCGCTGTCTTGCGCCAAGGGGCGCTCGCTTACGGCGGGAACGAAAAAATCATGTGGTATTACAAGCCGGCGGAAAATCACAAGCAGCCGGAATGTGTCGGAGACAGTTTTGACGAAAAGAAGGATATTCTTTATATCGGGAAAGACGGAAGCAAAAAGATTTATCTTACCTTCGACGCGGGGTACGGCAACGAAAACGTTAAAAGTATCCTTGATACGCTTAAAAAGCACGGCGCGAAGGCGGCGTTTTTTATCCTTCCCGGGATAGTTAAAAACGATTTGGAGCTCGTTAAGCGAATGGGCGACGAGGGACACACGGTTTGCAACCACACGACCTCGCACGGGGATATGTCGAAAATAGGCGACAAGAGCGTGTTTAAAAAAGAGCTTGAGGATTGCGAAAAGATATATGAAGAGGCGACGGGAAAGACTATGACGAAATATTTCCGTCCGCCCGAAGGGTCGTTTTCGCTGACGACTTTGAGGTTTTGCAAAGAGCTCGGGTACACGCCGGTTTTCTGGTCTTTCGCATATAAGGATTGGGACATGAAGGCACAACCCGACGCGAAGAAATCTTTGGATTACGCGCTCGCGCACACTCACGACGGAATGGTAGTGCTGATGCACCCGATGTCGAAAACCAACGCTTTGATTTTGGACGGGCTTTTGACGAAATGGGAAGAAATGGGATATTCCTTCGGCACGCTCGACGAGCTTAAAGCAGAGAACTGCTGATTATATTTATATTCAGTATATTATAACCTAAAATATAATATAAATCAACAGATATTAAGAAGAAATAAGAAAAAAGAGCCGCAAAAAAGTTTTTTTTACGGCTCTTTGATTTTTTGTTTACACGACCTGCACGAGGCAGAATTTAAGATAATTCGTTTCGGGAACGCCCAATAATATCGGGTGGTCGGGCGCGGCGTGGCGGAACTCGATGAGGCGTAGCTTGACGCCCGCTTCGTCGGCGGCTTTTTTAAGCATTTTCATAAACATATTGTCTTCCATAAAATGCGAGCAGGAGCAGGTGGCGAGGTAGCCTCCGCGTGAAAGCAGGCGAAGAGCGCGGTAGTTTATCTCGCGGTAACCGTGCTCGGCGGAAAGGACGGTCTTTCGGCTTTTCGTAAAGGCGGGAGGGTCCAAAATTATAAGGTCGTATTTGGCGTGTTCCTCGTAAAGACGCGGCAGAAGGTCAAAAACGTCGGCGCAGACGAAATCCATTTTGTCGGCAAGACCGTTTATTTTCGCGTTATATTCGGCGGTCTCGACGGCGAGTTTTGAAATATCGACGGCGGTGGCGTGGGCGGCGCCGCCTTTCACGGCATTGAGCGCGAAGGTGCCTGTATGGGTGAAGCAATCGAGCACGCGCATACCCGAAGCGATGTTTGCGACGGCTTTACGGTTATATTTCTGGTCGAGGAAGAATCCGGTTTTCTGACCGTTTTCAACGTCGACGGTATATTTTATTCCGTTTTCGATTATCTCGGTTTTCGGGTCTGTCGGGTTGCCGTACCAGCCCTTTGTCTGCGGCAAGCCCTCCAAAAGTCTTATCGAAGATTCGTTCCGCTCGTAGATTCCGCGTATTTCGGGAAGGTTGGCGAGCAGGGCGGCGTAGAGGATATTTTTGATTTTTTCGGCGCCGAAGGTGAGAATTTCGGCGGAGAGAAGGTCGTTATATCTGTCCACCGTAACGCCGGGGAGCCCGTCGGCTTCGCCGAAGACAAGGCGGCAGGCGGAAAAATCGTCGCCCATAACGGTTTTTCGGTAGTTTATCGCGTAGGAGACACGGCGGGCGAAGAAGGGGGCGTCGAATTTATCGTTGGCGTTGTCGGACAAAAGTCTTATTCTTATCTTGCTTTCGTCGCTGACGAAGCCCGCGCCGAGCCAGTTGCCCTTTTTGCCGAAGGCGTCGACTATACAGCCGTTTTCATGAGCGTCGAGGGAGACAATTTCCTCGCCGTATATCCACGGGTGGCCGCTTTTTACCGAAAGCTCGGCTTTTTCGGTTACGACGGCTTTCGGGAAGTTCCTTTGTTGTTTCATAATTTATCCTTAAAAAGGTTTTTTGTTATTATAAACCCGTTTTTTCGAAAAATCAAGTCAGAGGACGGAAGAACGGATCTTATCTATCGCGCTTTTTTCGAGCCGAGAGACGTAGGAGCGGGAGATGCCGAGCATCGCGGCGACGTCGCGCTGGGCGTAGGAAACGCCGCTTTTGCCGAGCCCGTAGCGAAGTATCATTATTTTCCGTTCGCGGTCATCGAGTTTTTCGCTTATCGCTTTTAAAATTTTCTCGACGCGCATCTTTTTATCTATCTCGTCGGAAACGTCGTCGTCGGAGGCGATGATTTCGAGATACGTCAGCGGGTTGCCGTCTTTATCGACGTCGACGGGGTCGTTTATCGAGGTAACGACGGAATGTTTTTTCTGGGCGCGGAAATACATTAAAATCTCGTTTTGCAGGCACTTCCCCGCGTAAGTCGCAAAGCGGGCACCGTTTTCGGGGTCAAAGCTGTCTATCGCTTTTATGAGCCCGACGGTCCCGACGGAAACGAGGTCATCCTGATCGCGCGCGGTGGAATAATATTTTTTGACGATATGGGCGACGAGCCGGAGATTATGCTCGATAAGCTTGTCGCGGGCGGATTTATCGCCGTTTTTGGCGCGTTTGAAAAGCGAATATTCCGCCTCTTTCGAAAGCGGCGGCGGGAAGGAATGAGTGTCGGACGTGCGAAGGAGAAGGCAGTAGCATTTTGAGAGGAGAGAAAGAATAAAGGAAAGCATAATATCACCGAAGGGAAATATATGCGGGGGAGACGGAAATGATGAACAGAGATAAGTTCACTGACGCGAACGATATGAGAAATAAATTTGCCTTCGGCAAACGAGATAAGTCTGCTTCGCAGCCGATACGGAACGTTTTCGCGAGCGAAAACGGAGTTTTATTGTATTTGTTTTTCTTCCTTTTCGAGAAAAGGAAGCGAAAAGCTTTTAATGCGCGAAAGTAAACTTTCGCGGGGACAATATGATTTTAGTAAATAAGGTTCGTTATTCCGCACGATTTGACCATATCACTATAAATAAGAAACGGTTCGTGCGGGTATGGAGTAACGGCAAGGATATTTGATAACCACAAGAAAACGATAATTCAAGGGCGGCGGCACGTCGAGGACGCCGTGCCCTACATTGGGTATCGGGTATCCGAAGATATATATCTACCCATTAGCGCTGTGGGAGAAACAGGAATAACGCCGTGGGAACTATCGGCGTGATAAAATTTCGTCAGGCGAGAAAACGAGGGGTAAAAATGAGG
>JAZUJV010000060.1:0-2412 GCA_045642945.1 Eubacteriales bacterium
CAATTACATTATACTACTTTATCTTATTATGTCAATATCGGCGGCTAAAATCACAAAGCATTCAGCGCGCTTCGCCATATAATTTCAAATTTCAAATTCCAAATTACAAATTATGGAACGTTTGCACCGCAAATGCAAATAAAAGAGATAAATTTGCCTGCGGCAAATGATATAAGAGATAAGTTCGCTGACGCGAACGATAAGAGAGATAAACTCGGCTTCGCCGAGCGAGATAATTGCAAATTGCCAAGCAATTTGCAAGTTAAGGTACATTTGCTGACGCAAATGATTTTTAATTGTATAGCTTTAAAAGTTTTTCGCTTCCTTTTTTCAAAAAGGAAGAAATACGATTTTAGATTTATTCCTTAACGTTCGGCGAAGCCGGACTTATCTCTTGGCGCGAAGCGCCGATTATCTCTCAAACGCTTCGCGTCAGCGAACTTATATCTTTTTCCGTTCGCGTAGCGTTTGTTCCCGCATGGGGCCCCGGCAAATCGCAGATTTGTGGGGGAGTTGGCTGAATGCTGAATGCTTTTCCTTGCGGGAACTATCGGCGAGGAAAAATCGTGTCAGACGAGGAAACGAGCCGCGAGCGCGACGTTTTATTATAAAATTCTCGTTCGCGTCAGCGAACTTCCGCAGACAAACGGGGTCCCCGCGAAACCGTGTGTTTCGTGGGGAGAGCGAAGCGACGTAAATGACAAGCGCGAGCGGCGAAGATGACGAAGTAAGCAAAAAAGACGGACTATGCCGTCTTTTTTATTGCGATGACGCGATTTTAACCGCCGAAGAAAAAAGACCGCCGAAGCGGGCTTTTTTCTTTATTCGGTTCTGGGTGCCACAACCGGGTCTTTCTTCGCCGCGATCCTCGACGGGATAAGTCCCGCGATAAAGGTCAGGAACATACTGATAAGAACGAGGATTATCGCGCCCTGCCACGGCAATTTTGCCACGTTGGGAATGTCCGCGAAATGGCGGATTATCATATTTATCGGGATGTTTAACAGTATCGTTATTCCGATGCCGAAGATGCCCGAAACGAAACCGACGATAAGCGTCTCCGCGTTGAAAACTCTCGAAATATCGTGCTTCGAAGCACCGATCGAGCGGAGGATACCTATCTCCTTCGTCCTTTCGAGTACCGAGATATAGGTGATGATTCCTATCATGATCGAGCTTACCACGAGCGAGATCGCGACGAACGCGATAAGAACGTAGGAAATAACGTCGATGATAGTGCTTATCGAGCTCATCATGATACCGATATAGTCGGTGTATCTGATGATCTTACTCTCGTCGCCGCTTTCCTCCGCCGCTTTGTTGTAGTCGTCGATGAACTCGGCGAGCCTGTCTTTCGACTCAAAATCCTTGGCGTAGAAGTTTATCATAGTCGGCGTGTCCAATTCCGCCGCGCCGAGACGGATAAGGTTCGTCTCGTAAGTCGCCTTCGTCGTCTCCGTGTTGCCCGAGAGCTGTTTTTCGAAAGCCGCGATGATCTCTTCCTCGCTCATCCCCTGAAGCATCGGTACGATCTGCGCCTGCTGCTCCTCGGGAAGCGTTGCGATGTATGCCATAACGTCGTCGATAGTAATTTCTTTCGCCTCGGCAACGTACCCGAAGGGGATGCCGGTGAAAACGTCGACTTCGTTATATTTAACGTCGTAACCGTATTTTTCGCTCGTGAACTCGTCCTTTTCCTCGCTCTTCTGCGTCTTGACGATTTCCGAAGCGTTCGCGACGCTTATGCAATGCTCGGTCAGCGCGTGCGTGTAACCGATCATATTCTGCGCGCTCGTCGCGACGGCGGCTTCCTTCGGCCTCATAATGCCGACTATCTTGATTTCCGTGCCGCCCGCCGCGATTTTCTTTATATAGCTTGCGTCGTTGCTCCTGTCGACGTAGCAATGCTTTTCGGCGTCGTATTCATAGTATGCCGACGAAGGCACCATCGAGAATTTGAGTCCCAAAATCTCGTCGTAGCTGTAAACCTTGACTTCCTCGTCGACCTTCTTGCCGTTCGCGACGTCGCTCATTATCTTCATCGTGTCCGCCTGGTCGATTATCCCGAGACCGCAAAGGATATAGTCGTTTATCTCGTTCCTCTCGTTGACGAAAAGAACTACCTCGTTGTATTGCTTCGGCCAGCTGCCCGCGACGATATCGTATTGCGATTCAAGCAATTCGTCGTTGTCGATAAGCTCGCCCCAGACGTCGCCGCCCGTCGCGGAATAGGACATACGCGCCTGCGACGGCGCGCATCCCGACGCTCCGGACATCTGCGCGAAAATGTTTATCGGGTTTACAAGCGGCGTGCTGCCGTCCTCGCGAATCGCGTAAACGTTCATGGTAACGCCGTAGGAGTATTTTATATCCGTAAGATACTTGTCAAGCTCTTCCTGATTTGCCTCGATG
>JAZUJV010000061.1:0-2634 GCA_045642945.1 Eubacteriales bacterium
GATCTTCTTCCATAAAATGTCTACCTTCTCAACAAATTCTGATTCATAATGTCTTGCATATGTGATTATGCAGTACATAATCTACATTCAAAAACTTCCTTATCCACCCGTGGCATTTTGCCCGGCTGTTTTGTTTTTCGATCAAAGTGCGGTGATTTTTATTTTTTTATCTATTCCCGTAAGTTTGAAGATAGCCATGGCCTCCGTGCCGACGTTTATGACAGAGAAATCGGCGCCGAGCTCTTTGGCTTTGCGGTGAGTCGCGACGACCTGACGTAAGCCCGAGGAAGCGATATATTCGACTCTTTCGAAGTCGAGCACTATCTCGCTCGCCTTTTCGATTTTTTCAACCTCCGCGCCGAGCTCGGGCGAAGAGACGGTATCGAGCCAGCCGTCGAGCTTAAAGGTTATTTTGTCTTCCTCGTTGATAAGGGTTATTTTCATTCTTTATCCTCCTTGAGATAATCGGTTATCGTAAGAACGTTTTTACCGTTTATATAGTCGTATTTCATATCGTCGACGTTATTGACGGCTATAAACCTGCCGAGCCCGCCTATCTGATTGTCTATATCGTAATCGTCGGGGGACTCGACGGATTCAAGCGGGTCGAACTTCGCGCCGCCGTCCTCGAAAGTCATAACTATCTTATCGGTTACGGATATCGTAAAGCGAATTTTTTCGCCCTCGGGCGCTTTGCCGTCGAACGCGTAGGAGACGATATTAACGAATATCTCCTCGGCGGCGAGACAGAGCGAAAGCTGTTTATGGCGGGATATCGGAAGAGCGAGAAGCTCTTCTTTTATTTTCGCGATATCCTTTATATCATAATCCAAAAGCAGCTCGAGAGAATTCTCTTTTGCCGTAAGCGTGAGCATAGTTATATCGTCGTGGCGTTCGGCACCGTTCGAAAAATCGGATATTTCGCCGTATATGTACGGTATGAGGTCATCGCCGTAGTTTCCGCGCTCCGTAAGGGCTTTTTCGAGCCGCTGTGTACCGAAAAACTCTTTGTTTTCGTTGACCGCTTCGGTAACGCCATCGGTGTATAAGAACAGCGTATCGCCGATTTCAAGCTTTACGGTCGCCTCGGTATAGGTCTCGTTTTCGAAAAGTCCGAGAAGAGTTCCGTCGGCTTTATCAAGCTTTATAAGCTCTTTTCCGGCAACGTAGGGAACGTTATGCCCCGCGTTGGAATAGGTTACCGTTCTCGCCGCGGAATCGTACACGGCAACGAAAACGGTTGCGAACAGAAGCGACGGGTTATTTTCGGAAAGCGAGTCGTTCGCTTTTTCAAGCATCTCGGAAGGAGACATACCGAGTTTTGCATACTGACGGAAAAGCGTAAGGATGACCGTCATGAACAGCGAAGCTGAGATACCTTTTCCCGAAACGTCGGCGATGACGAGAAGCATTTTCCCGTCGCCGAGCGGGATATAATCGTAAAGGTCTCCGCCGATATCGCGCGCGGGCTCCATCATAGCGCTTATTTTACATCCCGTAGAAGCGTATTCGGGGCCTTTAAGCAATCCCTTCTGGATTCGCGAAGCGATATCGAGCTGCGCTTTTCGCTCGGCTTTGTCGGCGTTGAGAGTCTTAATGTCCTCGACGTATTTGTCGATATTCTCGGTCATACTGTTGAAGGAATCGGCGATCATCGAATATTCGCCGCCGCCCTCGATAACGAGTTTGGAATCGCTTTTTTTGCCGTCCTTTATATATTCGCTCATCGTTCGGCTTATAAGCTCGGCGGGACGTCCGACGCGGCGTTTCATCATTTCGCGCAATACGAGGAATATTACGACGATAACGACGGCGATTACAAGCGCAAAGAAAACGAAACGTTTGACTATGTCGCGGAACAGAGAATTGTAGCTTCCGTCGATGCCGGCTATATATTTATGTCCGTACATATCGGTAAGAAGCGCGATGGAGCCTATCTCCCGACCGAAGATACTGTCGCTGGAAATATGGGCGTGAAGCTTTTCGCCGGCGTAAACCAGTCTTTCCTCGTCATTCAATACGTAATCGAGCGTTATGCCCTGAAGGTCGCTTATCTCCATAAGCTGTCTTTCGGGGTCGCGTGTATAGGTCACGTAAAGATAGGTTATCGTTCCCTCGTCGAGATTGGGCGAATAGACGTAGGCGCAGTCGATATTATACCACGTACACATATATTCGCTCGTTGCGATGACCTCGTCGAGATGCTCCATATCGATCGGAATTCCGGCTTTTTGGGAGTTTTCGCATATAACGTCGGCGTAGAAGCTCGCCATTGTGTCGGTGTATTTCTGGTTATTGGTTTTAAGCGTATCGGAAATGAAGAAAAACAGCCCGACGTAAATTATTATCATGGATAAAATGAGCACGAGCATAAGCCGACGCGTCATTTTTTGAGCAATCGAATATTTCAAGTTATCCCTCCCGTCAATCGTTGTTTTCGTCCATGCCAAAATAGTCGAGAGTCATTATGCTGTTAATGGCACGGTCAAGATAGGTATCGTCGACGAGCGGCCACGAGAACCCGATTCGGTAAAGGATATTCGTCGTAAACAGGTTGTCCGTATCGACGGCGTGAGCATCCTTTATATCGTAGGCGGCGAGCCCGTTGAGTCTGGCGTTGACGCCCTCGTCGCC
>JAZUJV010000062.1:0-4137 GCA_045642945.1 Eubacteriales bacterium
CTTTCGGGAGCGTTCGGGCTTTTCGGCTTGATAATCACAAGACTTATCATGAATACCTCGATGGAATTAGGAAACTACGCGGTAGCGCATATCTCGGCGGTAGGAAACGGATTTTCGGTCCTTTCGATGCTGACGGCTCTGGCAAGAACGCTCGTTATAGTCGCTTCGGCGTTCTCGATATGTATAAAGAAATTCAATATCGAATAACAAAAAAGCCCGCGAAAGCGGGTTTTTTCGTTATTCTTCGAGGATCTTACGTTTAAGAAGCTGGTAGTCCCGCGCGGTGATCTTTCCGTCGGAGTTCATATCGGCGCGCTCCTTTTCGGCTTCTTTCAAGATGTAGGTTTTCAGCACGGCGCGTTTGAGAAGCGCATAGTCGTTTGGATCGAGATCTCCGTCGCCGTTTACGTCGCCTCGTAAAAAATATCCGTAATGATCGGCTATCGTCTTCGCCTCGGCGGAAGCGAGTTTTTTTAGGTTCGCGTCGCTCATGAGCCAGAGCGCGGAATAGGGATTCGTGTGGAAGGAATGCTCGACGATATAGTAAAGCGGGCAGCCGACGGACGCGGCGCCGCGCAGGACGCCGTAATATTCCCAGTCGCCTTTTTCGCTTTTTCGCGTTTTTAAATAGCTTTCGGGGACGCCCATCGCCGACGCGACGGTTTCGGCAAGCTTTGCACCGAGAGCCCAAGAATCGTTTTTATTATCGTAGGACGCATAGACGGAGACGCGGCTGACGCTTTGGCTCCCGCCCTCGCCGACGGCGTCGGAATGAAGCGACAGAAAAAGGTCGTAACCCTTCGCCATCTCTCCCCTTTTGAAAACCGCGAGGTCTTTTTCGGGATCGTCGCGGGTATCGCCGACAAAGAAACCGTATTCGAGGAGTTTTTCTTTTAAAAAGGCGCCGAGCAGCCACATTCTTTCGCTCTCATAGTATTCCTTTACGACGGGAGAACGGTTCCTTTTTCCGTAGTGGCCGCGGTCAAGCATTATTTTTATCGACATATCATCACCCCTTGTAAGTATATTTTTATCGGGAGTGATTAGATAATAACAAAAACGCCGCGGAATATCATCCGCGGTATTTTTAAACGAAATCGCATTTTGTTCCGACTTTTTCGGGGAGTATCCTGCCGCCCGTCGCTTCGGAAACGTCTTTTATGAACCTTTCGGTCATATCCTCGCGGACGGCGAGGGTAAGAAGCACGTTATCCGAAAAATCGCTTTTTTCGGTTTTGGCGTTGACGGAGGCGATAGAGGACATTATTTTTTTATAATCGGGATAGGTAAGCGTAAGCGAGAGAAGGTCGAAGGCGGCTATCTCACGCGTTCCCGCGGATTTTATAGCGCCGACGGCGGCGGCGGTATAGGCGCGCAAAAGCCCGCCCGTGCCGAGCAGTATCCCGCCGAAATAGCGGGTTACGACGACGGCGGTATTGGTAAGATTCGCCTTTTTTATCGCATCGAGCACGGGAACGCCCGCTGTACCGTGGGGCTCGCCGTCATCGGAATAGCGGGTTATGAACCCATCGCGCAAGACGTAGGCGTAGACGTTATGGCGGGCGGTCGAATGTCTTTTTTTGATTTTCTCGATAAAGGCAAGTGCCTCGGCTTCGCTTTCGACCGGCGCGCAGACGCCGATAAATTCACTTTTCTTTTCGGTAAGAGAAAATTCGGTTTCTTTCGCTATTGTAAAATAGTTCGTCATCAGCCGTTACAGAATTCGTTGTAGATGGTTTTGATGGCGTCGGAATAATGGACCTCGTCGACGCCGACGATTATATTAAGCTCGGAGCTGCCCTGGTCGATCATTCGGATATTGATTCCCTCGCGGGCGAGAGAGGAGAAGATTCTCGCGGCGGTACCGGGCATACCGGGCATATTGCGGCCGACTATCGCGATAAGCGCCATGGAATATTCGATATCCATATTGTCGGGCTCGCAGGCGAGGGAGATGCTTTTTAAAATCTCCTTTTCCCTGCCCTTTATGTCCTCGGCGCTGATAACGACACACATCGTGTCGATGCCGGAGGGGAGATGTTCGAAGTTCAAGCCGAGGTCGGAGAAGACCTTTAAGACGCGCATACCGAAGCCGGCTTCCTGGTTCATCATATCCTTTTCGATTCGGATTACGGCGAAGCCTTTTTTGCCCGCGATACCTGTAATAATATCGTCGGTGCGGTAGCCCTCGGTGGAGGTAACTATCATCGTCCCGATATCCTCGGGGCGGTTGGTGTTGCGGATATTTATGGGAATGCCCGCGAATTTAACGGGGAAAATGCTGTCTTCATGAAGCACGGTGGCGCCCATATAGGAAAGCTCGCGGAGCTCGCGGTAGGTTATTATTTTTATCGGTCGAGGGTTTTCGACGATGCGCGGGTCGCACATCATAAAGCCGGAGACGTCTGTCCAGTTCTCGTAGATATCCGCCATAACGGCGCGGGCGACTATCGCACACGTAACGTCGCTTCCGCCGCGGGAGAAGGTTTTTACGCTGCCGTCGGGCGTACTTCCGTAGAAGCCGGGGATGACGGCTCTTTCGTGCTCGGCGAGACGGGCGGACATAACTTTATCGGTTTTTTCGGCGTCGAATTTACCCTTTTCGTCGAAGAAGACTATCTCGGAAGCGTCGATAAAATCGTAGCCGATGAAGGCGGCGAGGATAATCCCGTTAAGATATTCGCCGCGGGAAGCGACGTAATCGAGAGTCGTGCCGTCGGAAAGCGCTTTTTTTATCTTATCGAATTCGGGCTCGAGAGTAAGGTTCATATGAAGTCCGTCGATGATATCGCGGTAGCGTTCCTCGACGCAGGAAAAGACGGAGGAGAAATCCTCTTTCGCTTCGGAGGCGCGGTAGGACGCGATAAGCATATCGGTAACCTTCGTGTCGCCGGAAAAACGCTTTCCGGGCGCGCTCGGGACGACATAGCGGCGCGACTTTTCGGCAAGGATTATGTCGGCACTCTTTTTCATCTGTTCGGCAGAGGCAAGCGAGCTGCCGCCGAATTTTACAACTTTTTTCTCGTAAAGCTCTTTCATAGTCAATACTCGGCAAATAAAAATTTTTTAGATTTAATGATTTATTTTAGCACGGCTTATAAGTTTTTGCAAGCGCATATTTTCGGCTTTTATAACAACATTTTCGTCTTTTCGCGCCGTTTGTTAAGATTATATGCGAATTTCACGCAAAAGTTCTTGACAAATCGGCGGTGGAACATTAAAATAAACTTCGCACGCCTCCATAGTTAAATGGATATAATAAGCCCCTCCTAAGGGCTAGTTATGGGTTCGATTCCCGTTGGGGGTGCCATGTAAAAAGCCTCATTTGTCTACCAAGACAAATGAGGTTTTTTACAATGATATCCGTTCCTTGCCTTTGCCCCAAAACGGCACGCCGTTTCGGGGACCCCATTTCGGAACGGGTGATATACTTTTTTGTATCCTCGCCGAAGGCGAGATATACAAAAAAGTATGATATCGCACTGCGTGCGATGATATTTGCCTTCGGCATATGAAGGAACAGATATTATATCATATTCGAGCGAAGCGAGAATATATCATACGGCGAAGCCCTATATCATATCGCCGTGAGGCGATATATCATTGACGGCAGCAAATCATTATGAAGCGTGGCTTCGCCACACGGAGGGGAACGGGGGCGCTTCGCTTCACGCGAGCGACAGTGAGTGCTTCATTATAACTGCGCTATATCCATATTTTTTCTGAAATATATTGAAATAATCCC
This sequence comes from Eubacteriales bacterium, assembly GCA_045642945.1. GTDB lineage: Bacteria > Bacillota > Clostridia > Oscillospirales > CAG-382 > Coliplasma. Next base: position 3,746 of record JAZUJV010000062.1, read on the forward strand.
CGAGAAATGATATACTGACGGTGCCGAACCAATTTAATATAATTCAGGGCATTTTCTTTTAAGGGGATATTATGCTCTTTTTCTCACACATTGAATTTGATAAAAACGCAGATTCTGTCAGTGTGAGTGAGCAGCAATGCCCTTATATTGAATTGGTTTGGCGACTATCGGAGTTTGCGTTTTTTGTGCGGTTACTTCGGTAGCCGCACTTTTTATTTTTTAGGGGAGACGTGAAAATGGAGCAGAAAAAGAAACTGACGGGGTATCCGTCTATCGACAAACCGTGGCTGAAATATTACACCGACGAGGCAATCAATGCCCCTTTGCCGGAGTGTACTATATACGAATACTTATGGGAGAACAACAAAGACCATTTGGACGATGTGGCACTC
>JAZUJV010000063.1:0-4763 GCA_045642945.1 Eubacteriales bacterium
AAAACTGTCTTCTTTTAATTATATGAATCTTATGTTTTTTATGAAATTTTCCGCGAAAAATCCGTCATTCGCCAACTCTATTGCCTCGGTTTCCTTCGCGATTTTCTTAAACAGAGCCGCTTTTTCTTTATCGAACGCCGCGAGGCACGCGCCTTTGAGCGCCGCGTTCCCGACGGCTTTTGCCTTGTCTTCGAGAGCGCTCGGGAACATCCCTGTTTCAAACGCTTTCTTTAAATCAAGCCCCGAGCCGAAATTTCCCGCGATATAAAATTCATCGACTTTTTCGATTCCCACCGCGTTTAAAAGCGTGTCGATACCGCTTCTTATCGCCGCTTTCGCGGTAAGAAACTTTGCGGCGTCCTCGGGCGTAACGGTTATTCCGCCGAAGCTCGGGAATTCTTTAATGGGAGTGCCGTCGGATAAAACGTACTCGCCTTTATAAAGCGCGTGGCAGAAAGCGAGTAACCCGCTTCCGCATATCCCCGTCGGCTTTTCGTTCCTGACGGTTTTATATTTTATCCCGCCGTTTTCGAAGAAAACGTCGTAAATCGCGCCGTTTTCGGCTCTTTTTCCGTATTTTATCTCGCTGCCCTCGAAAGCGGGGCCTGCGGGTGCCGAGCAGGAGTAAAATTTCTTTCCGTCGAAAAGTATCATCTCGGTATTCGTGCCGACGTCGACGATAAGCGCGTTTCCGCCTTCGCCTATACCTTTGCTCATCGCCGCGGCGATAACGTCCGCGCCGATAAACGCGCTTGCACAGCCGAAATAATACCCGAACTCATCCCCGTACCCGAAAAGCGATTTTACTTCAAACGGATACGTTCCGAAGCCCTTTACGTCCTTTCCGGTCAGGAAATGTAACATCACCGTATTCCCGACGAAATATCTCTTTTTTGCCTTTATCCCGTGCGCTTTTTCTTCGTTTTTTATGGTGTTTTTCAGTATTTTTTCTGCGTCCGATGTCCCTTTCGGGAAAGCCTCTGTCCTCGTGATAACGTCCGCGCCGTATGATAAAAGCGGGTTTTTGAACGAATATCCGAAAGCTTCCTTTCCGTCTTCGAAAAACGCTTTTGTTTCTACCGTCGTCGTTCCGAGGTCTGTAACGGTGATAAATTCTTTAATGGATTTTTCTTCTTTTATTTCGTCTTTATTGTCAATAATAATCGTGGCGTCGCCGAGAATAAAACTCTCGCAGGCGAGCCTTTCGCCTTCTTTTAGATCCTTTTCTTTCTCCGTCTTTTCCGAAAGATTTCCGAAAGCCTTCACCAGACATTTAAGGCATTTCCCGTGCCCTCCGCATTGTGCGTCGAAAGGGATACCGCTTTTTATGATCGCGTCGTAAATTCTTGTTTTTTTCTCAAGCGTAATCAAGCGTTCTTCGCCGCCGTAAACCAATCTCAAAACCATAAAAACGTTCCTCCTTCCGTAATCTTTGATAATTCTATCAAAACGAGTGCGTTTTGTCAATCTCCGTTTGACAAACGCGCGTATTTGTGCTATCATAATCTGTCAGTAAAAATAATTGAAAGGACGATAAATATGAAAAAAGACGTCGTTATAGTCGGCGCGGGTCCTGCCGGCATTTTCACCGCCTTGGAGCTTATCCGAAAGGGAAGTAAAAAGAGCATAATGATCGTCGAAAAGGGCAAAGCCATCGAGAATCGCCGCTGCCCCAAAAACGTTACCAAAAAATGTATGAACTGCAAACCGTTCTGCCATATAACGAGCGGATTTTCCGGCGCGGGCGCATTCTCCGACGGAAAACTTTCGCTCTCGAGCGAAGTCGGCGGCGACCTGCCCCGTCTCGTCGGCGATGAACTCGTGCAGGAGACCATAAAATACGCCGATTCGATCTATCTCGAATTCGGCGCCGATACTCATATCGAGGGTATTTCCAATACCGAAGAGGTCAAAGAGATAAGAAAACGCGCCATCCGCGCGGGCTTGAAGCTCGTCGACTGCCCGATACGTCATATGGGTACCGAAAAAGCGCAGGGCATCTATCTCGCCATCGAAAACTATCTCCGTGATAACGGTGTCGAGATGCTCTTCGACTGCGAATGCTCGGGGCTTATCCTCGAAAACGGCGTCTGCAAAGGCATAAGAATTTCCGAACACGGCGTCGAAAAAGAGGTTTTCGCCGATAAAACCGTCGTCGCGACGGGCAGAAGAGGTGCCGACTGGCTCGAAAAGATATGCGCCGAATGCGGCATCGCCCACGAGCCCGGCACAGTCGATATCGGCGTTCGCGTCGAGGTCAGAAACGAAGTTATGGAAACGGTCAACAAGACTCTCTACGAATCCAAACTCATCGGCTATCCGCGCCCCTTCAAAAACAAAGTCCGTACCTTCTGCCAGAACCCCGGCGGCTTCGTAAGTCAGGACAATTACGATAACGACCTCGCCGTCGTCAACGGCCATTCCTATAAAGAATTAAAGAGCGATAACACCAACCTCGCTATCCTCTGTTCGCATAATTTCAGCGTACCCTTCAACCAGCCCATCGCCTACGCCCAGAAAATCGGCGAGCTTACCAATATGCTCGGCGCGGGACATATCCTCGTCCAGCGCTTCGGCGATATCCTCGACGGAAAGCGCACCTGGCAAAAAGAACTCGCGGTCTCCAACGTCCGCCCGACGCTTCCCGATGCCGTCGCGGGTGATATCACCGCCGCTATGCCTTATCGCTCCATGGTGAATATAATCAACTTTATCCAAGCAGTCGACGAGGTCGTTCCCGGCTTTGCCGCCACCGAAACTCTGCTTTATTCCCCCGAACTTAAATTTTACAGCAACCGCGTGAAAATGGATGAAAACCTCAACACGAGCGTCGCGGGGCTTTACTGCCTCGGCGATTCGAGCGGATGGACGCGCGGACTTATGATGGCTTCCGTAATGGGAGTAATAATGGGAAGAAAGATCGCCGAAGAAAATGGAAACTGAAACTAAAAATTCATCGCGCGGTGTCAAGGATATGACGGTAGGCAGCCCCTACCGTTCGATAATATCCTTTGCGATGCCGGTATTCTTAAGTCAGGTCTTCCAACAGCTTTACAACACCGCCGACGCCTTTATCGTCAGCCGTATGCTCGGCTCCGATTCCTTCGCCGCAGTAAGCTCGTCCGGACCTCTGATTTTCCTGCTCATAAGCTTTTTTATGGGCATAGCTCTCGGCGCGGGCGTCGTTATCGGAAGATATTTCGGCGCGGGCGATACCGACAAGGTCTCCCGTGCGATACATACCGATATTGCCTTCGGGCTCGTAAGCGGCGTGTTCCTTACCGTCGTCGGAATGATACTTACCCCCTATATCCTCGGCTGGATGAAAACCGACCCCGACGTTATCGGCGAGGCGATATCCTATTTTCGCTATTATTTCCTCGGCTCCGTCGCGCTCGTTATGTATAACATCTGCCGCGGTATAATGAACGCTCTCGGCGACAGTAAAAGACCGCTCGCCTATCTTATCTTCTCGTCGCTTTTAAATATCGTCCTCGACGTCGTTCTCATCTATTTTATGAAAAACGTCGCCGCCGCGGCGATAGCGACGGTCATTTCTCAGGCGGCAAGCGTCGTGCTTTGCATGATACATCTCTGCAAAAAGGGAAACATCTATACCGTCAACCTCAAAAAGCTGCGCTTCCACGGCGATATGCTTAAAGAGATAATCCGCTACGGCCTGCCCTCCGGCGTACAGAACTCCGTTATCGGCTTCGCCAACGTAATAGTCCAGACGAACATAAACTCGTTTATGAAATTCGCCACCTCCGCTTACGGCGCGTATTCGAAAATCGAAGGCTTCGGCTTCCTGCCGATAACGAGCTTCAATATGGCGATAACAACGTTCATAAGCCAGAATCTCGGCGCCGGACAGTACGAACGTGCCAAGAAAGGCGCCCGCTTCGGAATAATCGCCGCCGTCGTAATGGCGGAGCTTATCGGCGCGTGCATCTATATCTTCGCCAAGCCCTTTATCGCCTTCTTCGACCCGACTTCCGAAGTCGTCGAATTCGGCGTATTGCAGGCGCGCACCGTCTCGCTTTTCTATTTCCTGCTCGCCTATTCCCATTCGATTGCCGCCGTCTGCCGCGGCGCGGGCAAAGCCTTCGTGCCTATGTTCATAATGCTCTCGATATGGTGCGTATTACGAATAATCTATATCGAAATAGTCTCGAACGTCTGGCATGAGATACACCTCATATATTGGGCTTACCCGCTTACATGGTCGATAAGCTCGATAATCTATTTCTTCTATTACCATTTCTCCGATTGGATCCACGGCTTCGATAAAGAAAAACCGAAAGTAAAAAAGGTAAAAGCATGAAAATCAAACTCATCGGCGAAACCGAAACGATAATCGAAAACCCCTCGGGGAAACATAATTATTTCGGTTGGCCTACCGCCGCAAGGCTCAAAAACGGTAAAATCGCCGTCGCCTGCTCGGGCTACCGCCTTGCCCATATCTGCCCGTTCGGCAAGATGATAATGTCGGTAAGCGACGACGAAGGAAAGACCTTTTCGTCTCCGCAAATCATTATAGATACTCCGCTCGACGACCGCGACGGCGGACTTTGTCCCTTCGGGAAAAGCGGACTTATCGCCACTTCGTTCAACAATACCCGCGATTTCCAGCGCAAAAACGCCGACGCCCGCTTTAAAGATTATATCCTCTCGTATCTCGATATGATAACCGATTCCGAGGAGGAAAAATATCTCGGCTCGGAATACCGCGTAAGCTTAGATAACGGCGTTACCTTCGGCGA
>JAZUJV010000064.1:0-2243 GCA_045642945.1 Eubacteriales bacterium
AGCGTTAAGGAAGCGGCAGACGCTCCGAAATTCGCCGACGCGATATTCAACTGTACGATGGACGCCATGCACGCGGACACGACGATACCGTTTTTGGATAAAGGGTATCACGCGCTTCTCGAAAAGCCGATAGCGAACAATCAGACCGACGTCAACAGGATATACAGAGCCGCTTTGAAAAACAAAAGTACCGTGATGATATGCCACGTGCTTCGCTACGCGCCTTTTTATAAGAAGATAAAAGAAGCTATCGTTTCGGGCGAGATAGGCGAGATCAAAAATATTCAGATGGCGGACCAGGTAAGCTATTTTCACGCGTCTGTTTCGTACGTCAGAGGAAAATACGGCGATCCGGATATATGCGGGTCGGGTATGCTGCTTTCGAAATGCAGCCACGATATCGACCTTATGGCGTGGCTGATGGGCGGAAACAGAGCCAAAAACGTTTTCAGCAGCGGCAGCACGATGCAGTTCCGCGAGGAAAACGCGCCCGAGGGGGCGGCGGACAGATGCCTTCCCGACTGCATTTGCAAAGACAGCTGCGAATACTCGGCAAAGAAGCTTTATATTGATTATCCGCAGAGATGGGCGAACAGAGTCTGGAACGATTGCGATTTAATCGGCGCAAGCGACGAAAAAAAGACGGCGTCGCTTGAAGACGTAAATAATCAATACGGCAGATGCGTTTATAAATCGAATATGAAGATAGTCGATCATCAATCGGTCTTAGTCGAGTTTGAAAACGGTGCGACGGGCACTTTCTCGATGACGGCGGGCTCGGCGGTATCGGGCAGAACGATACACGTCATAGGCACGAAGGGCGAGATAGAGGGGGCTTTTCAGGACGAAAAGTTCGTTATCCGCAAAATCGCGCCGCAGCTTCAGGGCGGCTTCGAAGAAAAAGTTGTTGATTTATCTAACGTTCAGAAAAAGGACGCGCACGGCTGCGGCGACAAGCTTCTTCTCGGCGACTTCTGGGCTTTGCTCGGCGGGAAAACGCCTTCGGTATGCTGTACGTCGCTCGAAGATTCGCTTTTAGGGCACGAAATTCTTTTCCGCGCGGAAGATTTCAGAGAAAAATACGGTAAATAAAGGAAAACAGGCAGTTTTAAGCTGCCTGTTTTTGTTTTAATGCCAAACGCGTCATACGCGGGCACGCGATTTCAGTTTTCGGGAACGTACGGGCTTATCTCCTCAAGACCGGGAATAAAAGCTACGATGTTTTCGCCGCCGCAAACTTTTATAAGTTCTTCATCGGTCAGCAATTCTTTGATCGTTTCTGCCATTTTTATATCCTCCGTTTTTTCGGTTTGTTTTTCTCTTGACACTTATATATACGACGGCGGAGGGATAAGGGATAATGATTTTCGAAAAGTCTTGAGACGTATATTACAGACGGATAAAAATGAAAAATTTTGGGATACCTTTTGGGATGTCTTTTGCCCTAAAAATATCTTTTTCACTTGTTTTTGAGTAAAAAGTGGATTCGCTTTTCCGCGGAAAAGCCACGGCGGTTACGGCAGTCCGCCGGACTGCCGTCAAGAGCCGCCTTTTGAATCCACGAGCTTCGCTCTCCCCAACGCATAAAAAAACAGACACCGCTTGGTGTCTGTCTTTTTATGGTGGGGGAAAGTGGATTCGAACCACTGAAGTCAGTGACAACAGATTTACAGTCTGCCCCCTTTGGCCGCTCGGGAATTCCCCCATATTCAATTATCGACGTTTCAGTGTAGGAATGGAGCTGGTGAAGGGAGTCGAACCCCCAACCTACTGATTACAAATCAGTTGCTCTGCCATTGAGCTACACCAGCGTTTCGCTCACGTCAGCGAGTGGTAGTATAACACATATGAAGCGGATTGTCAACATATTTTTTTAATTTTTTGAATTTATTTTATCTTTCTTCCCTTTTCGGCGGTTTCCATATAAATATAAACAAAGTTTGATTTAACCGTTAACTTTCGCGGACTTTTATTCGGAGGGTTGACAAGCGGCTTGATTTATGATAAAGTGTGGGCAGAAAATAAATTTTACATACGAGAAAAGGAAAATAAAAATGGCTATCACGAAAAAACAGAAAGAATTAGACGAACTCAAATGGATCAAGAGCGAAGAGCTCGGCAAAGACGCTTGCGGCACTTTTGATTTCTGCGCGGAATGCGACAAATCCCTTGAAAATCCCTGCGACAAAGCTTTTAAGAAATTCAACAAAAAAGCCGCTCCCAAAGCAGAAAAGAAAGAATGT
>JAZUJV010000065.1:0-3412 GCA_045642945.1 Eubacteriales bacterium
GATAATACCCTCGTGAATACAAACGTAGCTTATCCCGTCTTCGACGTCTTTTTCAATAAAGTCTCTCGGCGGCCAGCCGTTTTTCGCCCATTGGTTCGGGTTGCCGTTTTCGGCCATGAAGCGCCTTGCCCGCGCGTATATTTTTTCTATTTCTTCTATGTCCTCGGGCGTGGAACGGCGAATATCCATTGTTTTTTCCTTCCTTGATTTTTATATATTATCTCATATTCTTTCATCCGTGTCAACAATTTGCGGAAATTATGCGAATTTGAACTTATTTTTAAAAAATATTTCTAAAATATGTCGACAAACCGATTTTCAAGTTGTATAATCATTAAAAGGGAAAATAGGGGAGGGAATAGCCTTGCTGACAACGCTTGCTTATAACGTCTATTTCGATATCGCCGCGCTGATGCTTACCGCGACTTTGCTGCTGCTGAACTATCTGCACCGCTCTTATCCGTCGCTTACCGGGCTCGCGTATAAGTTTATGCTGTGGATAAACCTTGCTTCGACGGCGTCCGATATAGTTTCCTCTATCGCTATTACCTATCCCGAAAAATTTTCCGCTACCCTCTGCTATTTGTTCAACGCGCTGTACCTTATTTTGCATAACCTGACGGCTGTCGTCTTCCTGCTTTACGTTCTCGCGCTTATCCGCGGAAATTACGGCAAAAAAGCCGAGAAAATAATTATCGGCGCGGTAACGCTTTTCGTAACCTTCGCCGTTTCGACGACTCAGCTTACCCACCTCGTCTTCTATTTCGACGACAATATGGAATATCAGCACGGCCCGTTGATTTATACGATCTATATAAGCGCCGTCCTCATCTTCGTCTACGCGATGTATCTGTTTATCCGCTATCATAAGAAGCTTAATAACTACCAGACCGCGACGAATATGATATTCCTGACGTTCGTTATGGCGGCAGTCGGCGTTCAGGCGCTTAATCCCGAACTGCTTATCGAGTCGTTCAGCATCTCTATCGCTATGCTGATGATGAACGTTTCGCTCGATAACCCCGCCGTTTACCTCTACCGCAACACCTATTGCTTCAACCGTCTCGCCTTCGGCACCGAGATAAACTCACGGCTCGAAAAGAAATCGAAATTCACGCTTTTTGCCTTCACCTTCGACGATCTGGCGGTCCTTAAAAAGAAATTCGACGAAAGCGTTTACGACAGCCTTATAAAAAACACGATCTCCGTCTGCCACGATATGTTCGGCCAGCGCCGCGTGTTCATAATAGGCGACGATGTTTTCGTGATACTCCTTTCCGACGAGGGAAGCGTTATCAACCTTGCCGATAAATTAAGCGAAAAAGCGGGCAAAAACGTCCGTATAAGCGACGATAAAACGATAAACCTCGTCCCGCATTTCTGCGTGCTCTCCGATATGTCGATGGTCGAAGATTCCAACGACGCCGAGGATGCGCTTACGAATATGCTCTTCGACGTTTACAGGAAGACAGGCGACAGACTTATCTATAATAACCCGCGCCTGCTCGAAGCGAAGCATCGCGAATCGAACGTCATCCACCAGCTCCACCGCGCTATACAAAACGACGGCTTCGAGATCTGCTACCAGCCCATCTACGACCGTACAAGCGGCTCGTATTTCTCGCTCGAAGCGCTCGCAAGGCTTAAAAATCATCCCGATATCGGCCCCGACGAGTTTATAAAAGCCGCTGAGAATAACGGTATGATGCTCGAGATCGGCGAGATAGTTTACGAAAAAGTCTGCGCGTTCTGGAAGGAAAACGACCTCGCGTCTCTCGGCGTTACCTATATCGACGTCAACCTCTCGATGCTCCAGCTGCTTTCCAAAAACAGCGCTTCGAGACTTCATACGATAACTAAAAAATACGGCGTCGACCCGCGCAGCGTCATATTCGAAATAACCGAGACCGCCACCGCAGGTGAAAAAGAGAAGCTCGGAATAATGGAGACCATACAATATCTAAGCTCCCGCGGCTATACCTTCTCGCTCGACGATTACGGAAGCGGCTACGCCACCGCCGCCTACCTTGCCGAGATGCCGTTCTCGATAGTTAAAATCGACAAAGGCATCCTCTGGAACGCCATGAAGGACGATAGCTATAAAACCGTGCTCCGCAACAGCGTAAGCTTGGTAAAAGAGTTCGGGCGTGAATGTGTCGTCGAGGGCGTCGAGACTGCGGAAATGGCTGATATGCTTTCCGAAATGGGCTGCGATTACTTTCAGGGTTACCTCTACTCACGTCCGCTTCGCCCCGAAGACGCGATAGATTTCCTAAAAAGACATCTTAATTAAAAAACGAATATAAATATAAAAGCGTGCTTTCAAAAATAACGAAAGCCGCTTTTGCGTAAAATCGTAATATTTATTTTCACCCCCGCGAAAGCTTGCTTTCGCGCTTTAAAAGCTTTTTTGCTTACTTTTTTCACGAAAAAAGTAAGGCTTTTTGGAACACCTTTTTCTCGAAAAGGTGCGGGCTTTTCGCTTCCTTTTCACGAAAAGGAAGAACATTCAAGAAAGGAAGATTTTATGCCTCCGTATTCGATTTTGATGTTCGCGTTCGCGCTCCTTCTGCTGATATTGGCGCTGCTCGTTTACCGCGGAAACTACGGCTTGATACGAACGCATTACGCCGCGAAGATGAAGAATAAAAAAGCATATTTCCGCGCCGTCGGTAAAGCGATAGCGCTCGTTTCCGCCGCCCCCGTGTTAAGCGGCGTAGTTGCGCTTTTCGGTAACCTTTCCGAGACGATCTGGCCTTTTCTCGTTTTGGTCGTCTCCGTTGCCGTTTTACTTTTCTTCATCGCCAAACGCTTTAAAAAGGGTGATTTATGATGAAGACCGCGTATTTTGCGGGCGGCTGCTTCTGGTGTATAACCCCGATTTTTAAAATGTATGACGGCGTTTTTGAAGTCGTAAGCGGCTATTCCGGCGGCGATGAGGAAAATCCGTCATACGAGCTTGTCAAATCACAGAAAACGCTCCACCGCGAAACCGTCGCCGTGAGCTACGAAGAAAATTTAATATCGTATAACGAGCTTTTGAAAATCTTTCTCGGCACCGTCGACGTTACCGACGCGGAAGGCCAGTATATTGACCGCGGAAGGTCATATACGCTCGCCGTTTATTATTTGGACGAAGCCGAAAAAACTTCCGCCGAGGAAGAAATCAAAAAGTTCGAACAGGAGAATGACCTGAAATGCGAAATCTCAATCGAAAAATTCAAAAGCTTTTATAAAGCCGAGGAATACCACCAGGATTATTATTTAAAAAACCCCGAAGAATTCGAAAAAGAACTCGAAACCTCGGGCAGAAAAGAAAGGTAAAATATGAAAAACGTAACCGTCGATGAATTTTGCAATATAAAATCGCTTTCAAACCCCTCCTTCTCCCCGAAGGGAAAGCATTTCTGCT
>JAZUJV010000066.1:0-4649 GCA_045642945.1 Eubacteriales bacterium
GATAGGCAGCGGACATTACCATATCGTAAACGGCGTCGCTACCCAATTCAACACTACGACTTCTCTCCCGACAAGAAGCGGAAACTTTTTTCTCAGCAGTGACGTAAAGCCGAGATCATCCTGGAACGTTCATTCGGGAACAGTAAACCTCTGTCTTAACGGAAAAGTGCTGACTCTTGAAAATGACATAAACATAAAGATCAGCGTCGGCACGGGATGCACTCTTAATATTTTTGATTGCGGCACTAAAGAATATGCTTTCAGAGAAAACGCTTCGACTTCCACGCCCGGACTTTGGATTACCGCAACAAGTGCTACGGCGACACATATCGTTACCGGCGGCGTTATTATGGGCGGCAACGCCACCACGGCTTCGGGCGGAGCCATTAACATCAACGGCGGTACGTTGAATCTATACGGTGGAAATATCGTCGGCAACAGTGCTACCGGTTCATATAACGGCGGCGCTGTCTATGTATCAAATGGCGGCGTATTTAATATGTATGACGGTGCTATTCTCGGAAATTATGCCAATGGCGCAGGTGGCGGCGTATATAATTTCAGCGTTTTTAATATGTACGGCGGCACTATAGGATATAACGCGACGAACAGTAACGGCGGCGGCGTTCTGACGGCCGGTGTATTCAATATGTACGGCGGCGTGATAGAAGAAAATAAAGCGATCTCTACTGCAGAGAATAACGGCAGAGGCGGCGGCGTACGCGTTGCTACCGGTGATTTCAATATGCTCGGCGGAATTATCCGCAAAAATACTGCGACGGTCGGCGGCGGTGTCCAGTATGCGCAGGGAACCGTCTCGGGAGAAGTTCTTGCACCCTTCGCCGGATCCGCGACCTTCGGCGGAAACGCCGTCGTCAGCGACAACCATCTTAAAGACGGTACTTTACAGAATATGTACGTTGCCAACGAAGACCAGTATTCGGACAATATACTTATAACTCTCGCCGTCGGTGATGAAGCACCAAGCGAAGGTATGTCTGTCGGTATACACATGCAGACTCCCGGTGTATTCAGCTTCAAAAATGCAAATGCGAAAGAATGCCTCAAATATTTCTCCGCTGATAACAGCGGCGATTATGCCGTTACCGTAAAGGACGATGCGCTCGGAATGTTTTTGCTATACGGTATTGAAGTGATTCAGGAACACGGAAAAGCAAGCGCCGGCGCGGAAAAAGCACTTGCGGGCAGCACCGTTACTATTGATCTGGAAGCTGATTTCGGATACCGCCTTGCAAGTCTCAAATACAATGACGGCGTATCGGATTATGAAATTACTCCGAATGAAGAAGACGAATATATATTCGTGATGCCCGATGCCGACGTTACGGTAACAGCCGTTTTTGAAACCTTTATCGTTGTTACTCTCGGTGCAGAAATAAACGAAGAGTCATCTTCTCTCCGTCTCGGCGCGCTCTATAACGGTGGCTTGTTCATTGAAGACAAGGATACCCGTAAAGCGGTTGATGATTTCGGAGACCTCGGAATCGTCTTCTATCCATCTCATCTTCTCGGTGAGGAAGAGCTTACGCTGGAAACCTCCGGCGCGGCACACCGTTCCGCTATCGGCATCGTAGAATATGACGAAGATAAACATTTTGAGGATTATGAAAGCTTCGTGTTCTACGTTACTATTGTTAATATTCCCGAACACGGCAAAGACGTCAATATTTCTTTCCGTCCGTTTATAACCTACGGCAACGGGGAAACGGAATATGATATAGTTATGGAAAGAAGCTTCAATTACGTTAAAAACGTTAATGAAAGCGCAAACTGATAATACATAATCGAAAAATTAAACGGAGTTTTACCATTGCGGTAAAACTCCGTTTTTATTATTGCGATGTAATATTAAAAGTTGATGACGCTATATTGAAAATAACGCGTAAAGGCGGGCAAATTAAAGATTCGGTATGGATTTAATATAGTCGTTGATGTCGATAGCCATACCGCCGTTGATTCTCGATTCCTCGGCAGCCATTGCAACGTAATGGCTTTCGACGGAGCGGTCAATGGTCGTGATGGAAGAGTCGACTTTGCCATCGCGAAGCATATCGATAAGAGAATAAACCATTCTGCTGTCGCCGCCGCCGTGTCCCATAACGTCTTCGCCGAGTTCGCCGATATCGATGACTTTTTCTTCTTCGCCGAAGCGGCAAAGCTTGATATAGTTATCTTCCATAAATCCGTCGATATGACCTTCGGTACCCATTAATAGAAGCTTTCTGCCGGAAGTGGCGGTGAAAGCGCACATGGTGAAGCTTACGGTAACGTCATCCTCGAGAAGAAGATTTACGACCTGATGGTCAACGACGTTGTTGTCGGTAAGGAAGACACATTTGCCGTAAGGACCGGTCTTCAAAGCTTCATCAAGAAGCTTTTCGTCGGGTTTGGGTATGACTACGTTAAGAGGCCAGTCGAAGCTGCCGCTCTTTAAACGGTTACCGTAGTAATGGTAGGGGTTATATACGCAGGTATCAAACTTGGAGCATTTTTCGGAGCAATGCTCGGTAGCGCCTTCGGGAGCGTTTTCTTTTGTGAAGTAAGAAAGATTACCGAAGGAAGAAACGGTTTTGCAGTTCTTTCCGGCGAGCCAGAGGTAGATATCCATATCGTGGCAGCATTTCTGAAGTATCATCGAGCTGGTGGTATTTGAATTACGCCAGTTTCCGCGAACGAAAGAATGTGCCTGATGCCAGAAGCTGACTCTTTCCATAGCCTGAATTGACATGATTTTTCCGATCGCGCCTTCGTCGATAAGCTTTTTAAGAGCTTTATAGAAGGGGGTGTATCTGAGTACGTGGCACACGACGACTTTTCTGCCGAGGCGGTTGGCAACGTCGGCGATCTTTTTGCATTCAGCGGGATTTATGGATATAGGCTTTTCGAGAAGAAGGTCGTAGCCTTTTTCCAAAGCGGCGATAGCCTGGAGATAATGCATTCTGTCGAGCGTGGCGATAACGAGAACGTCGGCGAGCTTATCTTTCTTTAAAAGTTCTTCCGCGGTTTCGAAGCACATATCGTCGGGAAGATCGAAATTTTCGCGGCAAATCTTCATCATTTCGGGACGGGGTTCGGCAACCGCTACGAGTTTAGCATCATCGGGTACGTTTTTAAGGATGCTGGCGTAGCTGTAGTAGCCGCGGGAGCCGAGACCTGCGATGGCAAAAGTAAGCTGTTTTTTCATATATTCATAACCTTTCTTTTATATTCAAAGTGATTTTAACATCATATATTTTAAAAATCAATAGATATAGATAAAATATTTAAATGTGTATGAAAATACTTGAAAATAGTGATTTCCGGTGATATTCTAAAGAAAATCAACGAATAAGGAAAATATATGAAACTGATATTAAAATACCTGAAAAGGCATATATGGATATTTCTCATATCAACGTCTTTTCTCGCGCTTGAAGCGATGGCGGATCTGCTTCAGCCGACGTTTATGTCGTATATCGTCGACAGAGGCGTCGCGGATTCGGATATAAGCCTTATTTTACGCTACGGTATAATTATGCTCGGGATCGCGTTTGTCGGCGCGGTTTCCGCAGTCATGCGCAACATTTTCGCAAGCCGCACATCGCAGACTATCGGGAAAGAATTAAGGCGAGATATGTACGTCAGCGTGCAGAAGCTTTCGCTTGAAAATATAGATAAACTTCAGCCCGCCTCGATAATCACGAGAATCACCAACGACGTTACGCAGATACAGGATTTCATTAACAGCATAATGAGAATGATGGTCAAAGCGCCGATCACCTGTATCGGTGCGATAGTTCTTATATGCGTTCAGACGCCGAAGCAGGCGCCGGTTATGATAGGAATTATTTGTATCAGCGCCGTTTTTATAGTAGGAAATATTAAAATCGGATATCCGCGTTTCGGAAAAGTACAGTCTAAGCTCGATAAGTTAAACGGAGTAACGAGAGAATTTCTGTCTTCGGTCAGAGTTGTCAAGGCGTTCAACGCGGAGGACGAAGAGACCGAAAGATTCAGAAACGCTTCGTCGGAGCTGGCAAGTGCCAACACCACGGCGCTACGGACTATGGCGGTATTTTCACCGCTTATAAACCTTACAGTAAATTTCGGGATAGTTTTGCTGCTTTGGGTTTCGAGAAACCAGGAAAGCTCTGAAATCGGCAAGCTTATGGCGTCGGTGAACTATATGTCGCAGGTACTTTTTGCCGTAGGAATGATATCTAACGTTATAAATACCGCAGTAAGAGCGATAGCTTCTTCCGAGAGAATCAAAGAAATTCTTGATGAAAAACCCGCGCAGAAGTTTCTTGAAAACGGAGAAAAACCAGAAATTCGCGGAGAAGTCGAATTCAAGAACGTTTCGTTCAGATACGCAGGAACTAAGAACTATTCGCTAATAGATATTGATTTTAAAGCAAATAAAGGTGAAACGATAGGCATAATCGGACCGACGGGGTCGGGTAAAACGACGCTCGTGAACCTTGTGCCGAGATTTTACGACGCTTCCAAAGGAAAAATATATATCGACGGAATCGACATAAATTCCATCGAAGAAAATACTTTAAGAGACGCCATCGCGGTAGTACCGCAGAAGGCTTTGCTTTTCAGCGGGACTGTTAAAGATAACCTGCTTTGGGGCAAGAAAGACG
>JAZUJV010000067.1:0-5448 GCA_045642945.1 Eubacteriales bacterium
CAAACGAAGTTACGATTTTCCTGCCGAGCGGATCGAAAGACGGATGGGTGATAAGGCTTCCGCCGAAAAGATTTTGCATACAGGCGCAGAAGCCCTCGCCCCCGTCGGAAGACGGGAAAGCGAGGGTCTTTATATCCTGATATGACTTTTTTAATCCGATTTCAATGGCGGCGCAGACCTCGGCGGAGGAAAGGCATCCTTTGAACGAATCGGGAGCGAGCAGGACGGTTTTCATGCCCAGAACATCTCTTTGGGCGAAGGCTCGCGTATCATCGCTTCTTTTAAGAACGCGACGGCTTTTTCCAAGCCTTCGGAGCTTGTCATAAGGCTATCCTCATGCTCGATGGAGAGGATATCGTCGTATCCGACGAGACGGAGGTTGGATATCATATCGCGCCAATACTGCATATCGTTGCCGTAGCCGACGGAACGGAATATCCACGAGCGGTGGAGCTCGTCGCCGTAATGCTTCGTATCGAGAACGCCGTTGACGGCGATATTGTATTTATCGAGTTTGGTATCTTTGGCGTGGACGTGATAGATAGCGCCGCCGAGCGCACGGATAGCGGCGACGGGGTCTATTCCCTGCCAGATGAGATGAGACGGGTCGAAGTTCGCGCCGACTATATCGCCGACGGCTTCGCGTAAGCGAAGGAGCGTGGCGGGATTATAGACGCAGAAGCCCGGGTGCATCTCGAAGCATATCTTTTCGATGCCGTGGGCTTTATCGAATTCTGCTTCCTTTTTCCAATACGGAATAAGGACCTCGTTCCACTGGTAGTCGAGTATCGCGAGATAATCGTCGGGCCAAGGGCAGGTTACCCAGTTGGGATAACGGGAATTTTCGCAATCGCCCGGGCAGCCGGAGAATCCGATTATCTTTTTGACGCCGAGCTTTTCGGCGAGGAGGACGGCGTTATGCCAATCGTTTATATACTTTTCGGCGGTGGCTTTATCGGGATGAACGGGGTTGCCGTGGCAGCCGAGAGCGTTGATCTTCAAGCCGTATTTGTCGAAAAGGTTTTTGAATTCCTCTAACTTTTTATCGCTTTCGAGAAGGACCGCGGGGTCGCAATGGGCTTTTCCGGGATAGCCGCCGCAGCCGACTTCGATTTCCTCGATGCCGAGAGATTTAAAGTAGGAGAGCGCCCATTCGAGCGTTTCGCCGCCGAAAAGGACGTTTATTACACCAAGCTTCATAGAGAAACCTCCGAATTTAATCTTCGAAATAGAAGGGTTTGCCGGTCTTGGCGGAAGTATAGATACCGTCGAGGATACGGCTTACGGCGTATGCCTGTTCGGGAGTAACGAAGGGAGTGGTGTCGTTCTTGATGGCGTCGATCCAGAGGCGGGCTTCTCTGACCTCGGGTTTCGGGTTGGCGTTTCCGTCGTAGAAGGCGACGCCGCCGGCGTTAAGGTCGGGTTTGAGAACGTACTGTCTGCCGTTGCGGATGCCGTTTATACGGACGCCGTCGAGCATATCTCCGCCGCCTTTGGTGCCGCAGAGGGTCGTGATTGCTTCACGCGGGTCGAGCATATTGAGAGCCCAGCTGGACTCGAGGTTTATCGTAGCGCCGTTTTCCATTACGATAAAGCCGAAAGCGGAATCTTCGACGGTAAGTTCGCCTTTCTT
Source organism: Eubacteriales bacterium (assembly GCA_045642945.1). Classification (GTDB taxonomy): domain Bacteria; phylum Bacillota; class Clostridia; order Oscillospirales; family CAG-382; genus Coliplasma. The sequence continues at coordinate 1,634 of JAZUJV010000067.1, forward strand.
CCAATCGCCCCAGAGGTTGCCCGTCGGGAAGGTTTCACCGAGTTTATGGTAGACGGTGCCGACGCAGAATTTCGGTTTGTAGTTATCCATACACCACATTGTGAGGTCGAGAGCGTGGGTTCCGATATCTATAAGCGGACCGCCGCCCTGTTCGTATTCGTTCATGAAGACGCCCCAGGTGGGAACGGCTCTTCTTCTTATAGCGGTTGCTTTTGCGTAGTAAATATCGCCGAAGGTGCCGTTTTCGGCTTCGGCTTTAAGATAGAGAGAATCGGGACGCTGGCGGTTCTGGTAGCCGATGGTAAGCTTTTTGCCGGTGCGTTTCGCGGCGTCGACCATCTTTTTGGCTTCGGCGGCGTTTATAGCCATGGGCTTTTCGCACATGACGTGCTTGCCCGCTTCGAGAGCGTCGACGGTGATAAAGCTGTGAGAACGGTTGGGAGTAAGAACGTGAACGACGTCGATGGTTTTATCTTCGAGAAGTTCTTTGTAGTCCGTGCAGACCTTTGCATCGGGAGTGCCGTATTCTTTGGCAGCTTTTTCGGCTCTTTCGAGGATGATATCGCAGAAATAGACCATTTCCACGTCGGGCAAGGTTTTTAGCGCGGGAAGGTGTTTTCCGTTGGCGATGCCGCCGCATCCGATGATACCGATTCTTAATTTTTCTGACATTTTCGTTTTCTCCTTTTAATCTCTGTAATATGTGTAATATGCGAGAATCGTTCTCTCTTTATTTTGAATATTATCGTACCCCGTTAAAGTCGCTCCGTCAAGCGACATGAATTCCCAGGCGTGAAGCTCGCTCGCCTTACATTCGAAGAGCGTTTCGCCGCCGCAGACGACGGAAAAGTTATCGTTGTAAAGGCTTAAAATACCGCCTTTTCCGATGACCTTTTCGGTAGCGTCCTCCTCGCGTTCGAGGATATATTTAAGCGTATGACCGTCGAGCTTACGACACATATAGAGGCGGAATTCGGGGCTGTTCGTATCCTTCGGCGGTTTATCTTTCTTTTTAAAAAACATAATTATTCGGTAACGAAGGGCATATTTTTGAAGTAATTTATCGTATAGAGAATTCCCTTTTCGCCGAGTTCACCCTGCCAGGTGGCGGAATGAGGCTCGATAGAGATCATTCCGTCGTAGCCGTATTTCTGGAACACGGAGAGGAAGAGCCCCCAGTTGACGCTGTCGAGACCGGCGGGAGGATCGTCGATACGGACGCCGCCGACGTTTATCGTGCCTTTGAGGTGGATATGGTAGACCTTATCGCCGTAGTCGGTTATTTCTTTGATATAGTCGCCGCCGCGGTTGATGCAGTGGGACGGGTCGTATTTTATACCGATGCCGAGATGGGCGTTTACGATATCCCACGCGTTTTTATCATAGAGATAGTTGTTCCAATCACAGTTATAGGTGCATATTTTGACGTCTTCGCCCGCGTAGTCGACCAAAGTTTTTATATAGTTGACGGCGCTCGTGTAATTTTCGAAAAGCGAGCGTTCTTTTATATAGTTGCAGCCGGTGATATAGACGGGACAGCCTATCTTACGGCAGAAATCTATAAGGAAGAATTCGTCTTTCTGTTCTTTTTCGTTTATCGATCCGTCGGGGTTTACACGGTTGGTGCCCCAGCGTCCGACGGCGCCCATTTTTACGCCGTATTTTAAAAGGGCGTTTTGTATTTCGTCGGGATTTATATTCGAAACGTCCTCGTTTACGTCGAATTCGGCGTATTTCAAGCCGAGGTCGGCGACGCGCTTGATGCCGCTTTCGTTATGGGGGTTGGCGATTATACCGAGTTTCATTTGTTTTCCTCCGAAGTTTTTTCGGTCTCGGCTATGATATAGTCGGGACGTTTTTTGGTTTCCATATAGGTTTTGGACAGGTATTGACCGAGGATGCCGATGCAGAGAAGCTGGATACCGCCCACGAAGAGCAGCACGCAGATTATCGACGCCCAGCCGTCGGCGGATGACGTAGCGTCGACGAGCTTTCGGATAACGATTATTACAGCGCCGATTATCGAAAGCAGGAACATAAAGAAGCCGCAGCAGGAGCTTATCGAAAGCGGAGCGGTGGAGAAAGCGACGATACAATCGAAGGAATATTTAAGCAATCCCCAAAAGGACCATTTCGTTTTGCCCGCGACGCGTTTTACGTTCTGGAAGGTTATCCATTCGGTTTTGAAGCCGACCCATTCGAAAATACCTTTCGAGAAACGGTTATATTCGCAAAGCGAAAGAACGGCGTCGACCATTCTCCGCGACATGAGACGGTAATCCCTCGCGGCGGGGACGAATTTGACTTTTGAGATTTTATTGATTATCCCGTAAAAACAGTTGGCGAAGAAGCTTCTTACCTTCGGCTCGCCCTTTCTCGAGCCGCGGCGGGTGCCGACGGAATCGCATTTTTTCTCTTTTAAAGTCTTCATCATCTCGGGAAGGAGAGAAGGCGGATCCTGTAAGTCGGCGTCCATTATACAGACGTAATCGCCGACGGAAGCACGCAAGCCCGCGAGCATGGCGGACTCTTTGCCGAAGTTACGCGAAAAGGAGATAAAACGGGAATTTTCATCGGTTTTCGACCTTTCGCGGATAAGCTCGCATGTGTTATCCTTCGAGCCGTCGTCGACGTAGATACATTCGAAATCATATTCGGGCATAGAAGCAATGACCTTGCCTATTTCCTCAAAGAAAAAAGGCAGGGCTTCGGATTCGTTATAACACGGGACGATAACGCTTATCTTTTGTTTTTCCATATACCCTCGCACAAATTATATTTATTTATTAAATAATAACATAAAACTTTATAAAAGTCAATAAAACGCGTGATATCTTTCGTTGACTTTAAGCTTTATTTGTGGTAAAATTCAAAGCATAGAAAAAAGCGGAGGAAATTATGGCGGATTATTCTAAACTCACGACGGAAAAATACAACGAAAAGACGAAAAACATTGATAAAATGGATTCGATAAGCATAGCGAAAGCGATAAACGACGAGGACAAAACCGTAGCGTTCGCGGTCGAAAAAGCGCTTCCGCAGATCGCTTACGGCATAGACGCGCTTGCTTACTGCCTTAAAAACGGCGGGCATATTTATTACTGCGGCGCGGGCACGTCGGGCAGGCTCGGTGTCCTTGACGCTTCGGAATGTCCCCCTACTTACGGCGTATCGCCGGATATCGTCGTAGGGCTTATGGCGGGCGGAGACACTGCTTTACGCAATTCCGTCGAGCTCGCGGAAGACGATATAAGCGAATTCGTCAACGTTATGAAAGAAAAGAACTTTAACGAGAAAGACGTTCTTATCGCGATAAGCGCGAGCGGAACGGCAAATTGCGTTAAAGGGGCGATAGACTACGCGAAATCGCTCCGCTGCGTAACGCTTTGTGTTTCCTGCAACCCGAACAGCGACCTTATCCCTCTCGTCGATATTCCGATAATCGCTGAGGTCGGACCCGAGGTCATAAACGGCAGTACGAGGATGAAAGCGGGCACGGCGCAGAAGATGATTTTAAATATGCTGTCTACCGGCGCGATGATCAAATTCGGGCGCGTAAGAGGCAATTTTATGGCGTATATGGTGCCGTCGAACAAGAAGCTCGTTGACAGAGCGATAAGGATGATATGCGCGAAGACGGGCTGCGACGCCGAGAGAGCGGAAGCAGAGCTTAAAAAGGCGAACAACGTTATAGCGGACGCGATAGATAATATCGAAAGACAATAATGATTCAAGGCAAAAGAAAACCCACCGGTGAAGGTGGGTTTTTCTATTGGAATTATTCTTCGGGTTTACCGTCGTTGTCGGTTTCGACG
>JAZUJV010000068.1:0-6026 GCA_045642945.1 Eubacteriales bacterium
TATTGTACTATTCGATTCATTTTCAGATATCTGCCCTCTTGATCCAATTGCCGCGCCACAGGTGTTCATACATCCTCCGCTAAACTGCACGCTCATTCCTGTTGTCGATGCTTTGAGTTTGCCACAGGAGCACGTGTTGTCGCAAGTATGTCCGCTTGTGTTATCAGCAAGATATGCCGCCAAACCGGTTTCACAGGTTATGACCAAATCTCCGGCTGTATTTAACTCTTTTTCTATCGCCGCATTGGCATAATTATCTATGCTGTTTAGATCATTGAGATACCCATATGCCTTGACCGCATTTGTAGTATTATCGGCAAGCACAAGATAAACCGAATTATTATCAGTGTTTATATATACAGCAGGAGAATTATCCGGCTTTCCACTCGTAGTTCCGTGAGGTGCATCAATATTGATCCCGTCAAGATATATATAAAAATCCTCTGTAACGGGATCGTTTGCACTTCCGACAAATACAGTGTTGCGTGTACTGCTTTTATTAATACCGTTCCGATTATACGCAGTCTCATCCTCGGGAATTCCCTGACGAATGACGTATATATTCGCGGGATCGTGTGCGCCGGTGAGGGCTGTCCCGTTCTTATCGAATCCCGAATACGTCGTGTCGGTGAAGGTGATCTTTCCTTTTGCGAGGTCGAACACTATGGCGTCTTCCAAAGAGGCGGAAAGACGCTTTTTTTCATGCGATATGGCGGAAGAAGCGTTTTCGGACGAAGGTTCGCTCGTTTCTTCGGAAACTTCTTCGCTTGTTTCTTCGCTTGTTTCTTCGCTTTCGCTTTCGGATATCTCTTCGGGAACGTTTTCGCTTATATCATCAAAAACGTTTTCGCTTTCTTCGACAGATATTCCGGAAAAGTCTTTTTCGTCGGACGTGTCGGAAACGGCGGAAATATCGGAGATCGCCCGGTTTACGGAAGCGTAAACCTCGGATATACTTTCGACGCCCACGAAGCAGATCGTCAAAGCCGCGGCAACAAGAAGCGCCGCAAAGCGCTTCACGAAGGCGATATCGCGCAGTTTGTTTTTAAGATTCATCAGATTTCCTCCGTATAAAAAGCAAGATAAAGGATTTGATCAGCCTGCCGCCGATATAACCACGGTATCGTCGTCGGCGTCGACCTCAAAGGTATATACCGCCGAGAGGTCGGTTTTATAAAATCTGTAAACATAAGAGCAGTATTCACCGACGCAGGAGACGGCAAGCTCGCCGGAAGCATAAACGCTTTCGGAATAGGTATCGGGCAGCGGCAGAGTGCTGTTTATACTGTCGGGGATAAGGCCGCCGCACCACGAGAGAGTATAAGCGCCGTCGATGAACTTTTCGGTCCAGACGGTAAGCTCGATAAACTCGCCTTTATCGGCAAGGGAAGCAAAAAGCGAAACTTCGCTTCCGCTTATCTTCACCGTGCCGGAGATAGAAGCGTAATAGGAATTTTCCGTCGTGGCAGTAACGAGATAGGTTTTGCCCGCCTCGAGTTTTTTTAAAGTAACGGTAGCGTCGCCGCAGGAGTTTTTGGATATCGTTCCGGAAACGCCGGAGGAGTTGGAGCCGTCAAGCGTAAGGTCGCAGCCGTCGGTAACGCAATATACCGTAACGGCGTATTCGATATCCACCTCGGAATAACGCAGAGCGTCGGTGTGGTTTTTTATCGAAAACGAGATATCCGCGGTATTATCGGATTTTGTTGCGGGGAACGTATGAGTTTCGCCGTTTAAAAGCGAGCTTTCAAAATAAAAGGCTTTCGCCGTAACCGTATCCTTCGGTTCGCCGAGCGAAAGAATATATTTCGCCACAACGGCGCCAATGCACAAAACGAGCAGGCAGGCGGAAACGATTATTATCCGGCGTTTCCCGATCCGCGCGCCTTCGCCGCGGACGTAAGCTGTTTTATTTGACATTTCAGGAAATACCTCCTTATAAAAAACGGTATCAGTCGATCTGGACGGCGGTAAGCTCTAAAACTATGATATCAACCTTGCCGCTGTAGGACGGATCGTTTTGTTCGGCAGGCCAATCGATCGAAAGCTCATAGACACAGCTGCTGTCGCAGTCAAGATCGTTGCTCACCGAAAGAACCGAAAGCTCCGTATCGTCGGAGGACGAACCGGATTCGCAAAGCGAAAGAGTAACGGGAAGGTTGTTATATTTATTTTTAACGGTCAGGTCGAAAGAAACGGCTGTCTCGCTCGCGTTGGTTACCTCGATTTTATAAACCACCGTCTCGCCGGGAGACGTGGCGGATATCACCGAGCAAAGCATGGAATTTTCACCCTCGACGTCGGAAGCGATTATTTCGAACTTCGCGACGCGGGCAGCGCCGGAGCTTTCGGAAACGACGCCGTATTTTGCGAGCATACCGCTTAAAAGATAGGTCGAAAGCAGCGTCAGGCACAAAAGCACCGACGCGAGCCTTGCCGTTATAAGCGACATTCGGTTCGTATATTTCAATTTCGGTTCTCCTTTATAAATAAATCACCGTTCAAACGTCGAAGTGACGTTCGTCAATAAGTCTTTCTATTTCTTTTCTGAGCTCTTCGAACTCTTCGTCATCGTGCGACTTTTCTTTTCTGCCGGAAAGGATGATAAACGCGACGGCAAGGATGACCATAACAGCGGTTACAATGGGATTTTTAATAAAATTCATTACTTTCCCGACGCCCTTTACGCGAAGGATGACTTTGCCTTTTATCAAGCTTTCGTCAAACGGCTCGTCGGCTGTATTGTTCGCGTCGCCTTTCGTCGTAACCGTATCGCCCGAAATATCGGTTATACGGTGGACGACGAGCGTGCCGGAGGACTCATAAACGACTATATCGCCGATATCGCGCTCGTCTGTCGCTTTTACGATAACGATGTCGTCGACCTCTAACGCGGGGCTCATACTGCCCGACATAACGACAGCCGCGCCGACGCCGAAAGGCATCGGAAGATCGTTGCGCAGGAATCCCGCGTTGGCGTTATAAAGTTTTACGCCTATCACGATCCCGATAAGCGCGAGAAGGATCAGTCTGACAACGGAAGAACCCGATTTTTTCGTTTTTTTCATTCTGCGCGCCCGTTTTTTTCGGATTTTTTATCCGATTTTTTGCCGGAGAAGATAAATATGGCGGTAAGCACAAGCATAGAAGCAAGCATAATAATCACATAAGTTCTTATATCTGAATTGTCGCCGGTCTTCGGATTCACGCGGCCGCCCTCATCCTCGACGACGATATAAATTCCCACGGTTGCGTTTTCGTAATCCGCCTCAGCCGCACGGTTGCCGAGCGAGGTATCGACGGCGTTTTCGCCCTCGAAAGCCCATTCCCATCCGACGACGAAGGGAGTTTCACCGCCGGAAGAGACTTTTCCGCTCACGGCGTTTATAACGTTTTCGGCGGATACTCCTTCCGGAAGCTGATATTCCGAAACGACGGCTTCGCCGCCCGAAGCGTAAGCGTCAAGATGAAGATCGTCGCAATCTTTTATCACGTAGGCGACGGCGGTATATTTTATCTCGCGGTCAACGGTGTTGCGCAATATCACATGGTTTTCGCCGCCGGTCCCCGGGGCAAAGACCTTTTCGCCGTTGAACGCCGAAACGTTATCGTATTCATCGGAAAAGAGGGTGAGTACGGCGCTTCCGTCGGGGCGAGTCTCCGTTCCGCCATCCCATGTCAACAAATTTGTTTTATAAGTAAGAGTATGGTCGGAAGGATAAGAAGCGAGCGTAACGCTTACGAGGCACACCGAGCTGATAAGCACGAGCGCAAGCAAAGCGGCAAGAACACGAAGCACCGGAAACGCGTCGAGCTGCGAAAGCGGCCTTTTCCCAAATACGCCGCGAGCAGATATGTTTTTTGTATCGTTTTTCATATTCATCGGGTTATCCTTCCATAAAACATTTAAAAACGGCATATGACGGCGGGAAATGTATTTCCGCTCTCATACGGCGTTTTTGATACGCCGCCGGATTCGCCACGAGAACCCGGCGGCTTTAAATCAAGCTAGTAAATGATTCAAAGAGAATTAGTCGATCTGAGTGATGGTGCAGGTGATACCAATTGCTATGGTAGCAGCGGTGCCTTCGGCAGCGGCATCACCGAGAGCGGTATCCTTAACGTCATCGCCCGCGAACGCCCATGCCCAAGTGATACCGAGGTTGTCAGCGGTTTTTTCGGAAAGATCGGTGTTGGGGTCGTAGTCGTAAGTAGAACCTTCGATAGCTTCTTTGATAGCTGCAGCGAAATCATCGGCGCTCGAATAATCGAGACCGCTGAAAGTCTTATCGGGATCGCTCTCAGCGCTGGTGTGGACTGTGATAACGATCGGGCAGTAGTATGCGCTATCAGCGTCAGCCCAGTTTTCAAAAGTAAGAGTGTCAACAGCATAGGTAACGCGAACAGCTACTTCGGGAGCACCGGTGATGGTGAAATCAACGAGGGAGCCGCTGGTTCCGGGAGCTACGAGATTATCATCGCTAGAAGACTGTACGGAGAGAGTGCCCGTGTAGTTGGAGTCCGACTTAGCATATTCGGTCTTGAACATATCGCTGGATCCTTCGATATTAACACCAAATTTTGCAACGCGAGCGTCGTCGGAAGTGGAACCGGAAGTAACGTATTTTGCGAAAGTGCTGGAAATAGCACAGGTGGAGAGAAGAGTTGCAACCAAAAGAACGGAAGCAATTCTAAAAATTTTGTTTTTCTTCATTACAGAAAAACTCCTTTCTTTTTTGGCTCTGTTTGAGCATGTTTCTTTCCCATTCGAGAAATTTTTCGTCGGGGGATACCCCCCAAAAAAATGTGTTTTTGGGGAACGCTCCCCGAATATTTATTCAATTTCCCGGAACGTGGCTTCCGCGGGAAAGAATAACTTGGTCAGTTTCCCTCGGTACCGTCGGTATCTTCGGGTTCTGGCTGCGGAGCTTCCCGACTCGCTTTAAGCTTTTCGAGTTCGGCGTAAAGAGCTTCCGCTTCGAGTTTTTTTGCTTTTTCGTATTTATGTGCGCGAAGGCGGTCAAATAAAATCAAAAGCACTACGGGAACGGAGACACAAACGATGAAGCCGGCGGTAGACTGCATAAACATAGCGACGTTTCCGGCACCTTTTATCTTGAAGCCGGTGTATCTGCCGATAAGCTTCGAGGCGGGAACGGGTTTTTTATCCGCAGTGTTGTTGTTTGTACCCTTCGTGGAAAAAAGCGGCTCGCCTTTTTCATCTTTATCTATTGAGATTACCATATGCGTTACAACGCTGGAGCCGTTGCCTGACGGGTCGAAGAATGTTATAACGTCGCCCGTCTTTATTTCATCGGCGGAAACGACATGACAGAAGATAAGGTCGCCGGAAGCAAAACGGACGTCGGGATATTCGGCGCTGTTCATGGAATCCGTAAGAACTATCATCGGGCAGATGCCACCGAAATCAGGGACGGAATCTTTATCTATATAGCTTTTGACGATTATGGTGCAGTTGACAACAAGCACGGGTATAAGGACGACACAGAGGACTATTCCTATTACCGTGAGCGCTATACTGGCGGGAGATTTTTTGGTATTTTCTGACGAACGGTTCGTTTTATCGCGATTCATAACTTTTGACGCAAATATCCTTTCTTAATTATGCTCGATAATATTGCATGATGAAATTTGCTTCGGCAAAAGACAGATACCGACCGTTTGAGCAAGCAAAACAAAAACACCCGCCTGCCGCAACATAATGCACATTATGTAATAAATGATATCAAATTCTTTGCCGATTTCCTTGTGGTGGATGATTATACTACAAAATTTCAAACATGTCAAGAGGGAAAACAAGGAAAAGTATGACAATCACTACAGAAAAACAATAAATATTTTATCAATAGTGCATAACGACAAAGCCCTATCCGCCCATTTTTGTCCAAAAAAGATAAGGCTTAACTTTTTTGCGCCCGAAAAAAGCTTTGCAAAATACCAAAATCAAATATCCGCGTGAAGGCACTCGCTTATCACAACATAATGTGCATTATGTTGCGGCAGGC
>JAZUJV010000069.1:0-2191 GCA_045642945.1 Eubacteriales bacterium
CTTCCGAAATCTCTTCCGAAATATCTTTACTTTCTTCCGAAGCTTCGCTGCTTAAAGAGCTTTCGGTTTCCGAAGAATTCCCCTCGGTTATCGTGCCCGAAATATCAAAATTGAATTCACAAGCGGAAAGCGATACCGCGATAAGCGCGCAGATAATAAAAATCAAAAACTTTTTCATAATAACCTCCGTGATTTTTCTATCAGTATAACGGCAATTCGCCGGTTATTTCGTCCGCGACCTCCGTCGCCAAGGGCTCGAACGCGAGGCAGGTAAGCGTCGGTTCACCGTGGAATTCCGTCATCCCCGCGTCGCATATCAGCGCGACGGTGATGCCCTTCGCCTTTGCCTTTTCGGCTATCGCCAAAAGCTCTTCCTCGCTTTTGACGTAAACGCAAACCTTCGCGCATCCGTATTTGAACCACTCAGAAAGCGGAGTTTCTTCCTTGTCCGTCTCCAAAAGATATAGCCCGTGTTCGTCCGCCGCTATATCTCCGAGCCGACCTTCTTTTTTTAAAGCCATAAGCAAAGCCTCGGTGCTCGCGTGTCCCGCCTGCGCCGCTATTTTGCCCTTACGCATATTAAGGTCGTGCCTCATAACTATCATCATCTTCGAACGGTACGTAAAAATCACCTCCGTTTTTTGCGATTATATCATAATAAAACCGTTTTGTCAAAGAAATATTAACGATAAAACAAGCTTGTTTTCCTCTCTTTTTGTAACCTTTTCGCCTTGACTTTTTTATCTTTCGGCAATATAATTCCAAATATAAATAATATGTCAGGTGCGATATGAAACTTTTCAAAAACGACGAAAAAGATAACGATCTTACTTCGGGCGCTCTGCTCCCGAAAATAATAAAATTCGTCCTGCCTCTAATAATAACCAATTTGCTTCAGGTCTTCTATTCCGCCGCGGATATGATAGTCGTCTCGCTTTCCGATGCCGAGGGCGCAATCGGCGCTATCGGTACTACGGGCGCGATGATAAACCTTATCTTAAATATCTTTATCGGTCTGTCTATCGGCGCCAACGTCATCGTCGCGAGATATATCGGTATGGGCAGCCGCGACGCGACCTCCAAAGCCGTCCACACCTCGCTTATCCTTTCTGTTATCTGCGGCGCCGTCGCTCTCACCGTCGGCCTGTTCATAAGCCGTCCCGTGCTCGCCTTTATGGGCGACGAAGGCCATATCCTCGACCTCGCCGTCAAATATACAAGCATCTATTTCGTCGGCGTGCCCTTCCTCTCCGCCGCTAACTTCCTGATTGCCATTTTCCGCGCCAAGGGCGACACCAAAACCCCGCTTATCGTCCTCACCGCGTCGGGACTTTTAAACGTCGTTTTAAACCTCTTCTTCGTCGTAGTTTTAAAAATGGACGTCGACGGCGTCGCCTACGCCACCGCTATCTCCAACGCCGTTTCCGCTCTCGTCCTTCTTATAATCCTATCCAAAGATAAAGGCTGGGTACGCTTCGAGTTCAAAAAGTTAAAAATCGACAAACGCGCACTCGTCGACATCGTTAAGGTCGGCGTTCCCGCGGGCGTTCAGGGCGCCGTCTTCTCGCTTTCCAATATGCTCATCCAGTCTTCCATAATTTCTCTCAACAACGCCGCCTGCCCGGGCGGAAGCGCGATAATCGACGGCAACGCCGCCGCCTCCTCGCTCGAGGGCTTCGCCTATACCGCGACAAACTCGGTCTATCAGGCCGCCGTTACCTTCGTAAGCCAGCATTACGGCGCGATGAAGCTCAAACGTATCGGCAAAGTCATGAAATGCTGTTACCTCGTTACCTTTGTTATTGCCACAGTCGTTTCGCTCACCATCGTTTTCCTGCGCCGCCCGCTCCTTGCCCTCTACGGCGTTTCGGAAGCGTTGTCCGAGCTGTCCTTCTCCACCGCCCAATCCCGTCTCTTTATCCTGCTTATCCCTTATTTTACCCTCGCTTTTATGGAGACGGGCTCCGGCACCCTCCGCGGCCTCGGCAAATCCCTGACCTCTACGATAGTCTCTCTCCTCGGCTCCTGCGTGCTCCGTATCGTTTGGATATATACCGTCTTCAGAGCCTATAACACCATCGAGGTCGTCTACCTCTCCTATCCTATCTCATGGGCGCTCACAGGGCTCGTCCACTTTATCTGTACTATGGCGACCCGCCGTAAACTCGCCCGCCAATACCCCGAAGCCGCG
>JAZUJV010000070.1:0-3747 GCA_045642945.1 Eubacteriales bacterium
GCAAAAAAACTCTCCCGAAAGTCAACGGGAAGCATCATTACCGTACTGACAAAAACACCTCGGAAAAAGGAGAGTGTTCTAAAGGACACTCTCCTTTTCTCTCGGAAATTATATATAATTTCCCTGCTTGCTGCCGTATAAGACATAGCACCTGCTTAACGAAAGAACAATACAGACTTCATTAAGCAGGTGTCTTTTTATTTTGGAAAATTCGGAATATTATTTCGCTTTCTTGTAACGCGGTGCAAGATGTTATTCTTTAAGTAGTTTATCAACTTCCCTTCGTTGATCTCCTGTTTCTTCTTTGAGAGTCGCATTGAACCATTTGTTTTCACAAAAATCCTCTTCAAAAGCATCCATTACTTTTTTTGCAATTTTGAACTGTGATATCGCTTTTTCGGTTTCTCCGTCTTCTTTTAAACGCTTACCTGCAATGATCAGCATATCAATCAAACTTACTGCCGACAAATACTTTTGCTTTTGTGCCGCCTCGTAACTATCTGCACCATCCAACATTGCTGCTAGAAGTTCAAGTTTTGAAAAATATACTTCGGGAATCATTTCAAGCGTGGGTTTTATCAAATCTTGTTTTCCGTTCTCTTTATAGCACGCTACCAATATACGGCAAGCATCATATTTTACCTCATCGTCTTTTGTGGATTCAATCAGCGTTTTGCAAAGCCCGATTACTTCATCAGCTCTTGTCTGAAAATCCAAGGTATACAGTAGATTATTCAGTATGATTTCATTTCCTGGAAATTTCTTCAATCCGTCACGCAAAATATGTTCTGATTTTTCGGGGTCGGTAAAACGGTATTTGTACGCTTCATCGCAAATTTCAGTTACCTGTTTTTTCACTTCGAACAAATTAAAATCAAAAAGTTCATCAGTGGAAACACTGAAAAAAGAAGCAATAGCCGGTATCATTGTTATATCCGGAAGCGTAATACCGTTCTCCCATTTTGAAACGGCTTGAAAAGACACTCCCAGATAGTTTGCGAAGACTTCTTGAGATATATTTTTCTGTTTTCTTAACGACTTAATTTTATCTCCTAGTTGAATCATTGTAATTTCTCCATATCTATGTTTTGATTTCGGATCAGCGCTTATCCTGATATTAGTATAGCAAATTCACTAAGAAATACAATAACTCTTTTTGATAGAATTATTCTAATGCAGGTTGAAATTGCTTTTTAATAATCGCTTAGACACCATGAAACGGAAAAATTGAAAAAAGGCACTACAAAAGAGAACGGCTTTCTCTTTTGTAGGGCGTTTTTCCTTTTGCGGTATTAACTGTCCTTTATAGCACCGTCTGAAGCGGGTATTTTTATTTTGTTTTCGGTTTTAGGACGAAAAGCCGATTGGGATAGCCGCTTCGGTCTCAAGACCGGGAAAATTATCACGGACTTTGCGCACGAGCGACATCCAATTTTCGATAAGGTCGTTTGAAGCGGATAATACCTGCACAATTACATTTTAAAGGCTTTTTCGACGGGGACGGAGCAGATTATCGCCTGTGCGGGCGTTCTGATGCCGAAGCCGTCGTTTATCGCTTCCATAATGGCGTCGCGCTTGTTGGCGGAGGTCATTATCGAGACTATCTCGCGCTCGTCCTGAAGGATGAGCCCATAGCGGTTTTCGGCTCTTTCGGAATCGACGAGGCGGGCTCTTATTACCGTTCCGCCGGTAGCGCCCGCTTTTTTGGCGGCGGTCATAACGTCGTCGGTATAGCCGGCGTTGACGGCGACCAATATAAGACTGTATTCATAGCCGTTTTTCATTTCGGTTTCTTCCTCCGGTTGATCGTAATGGTTGCTTCGGGAAGCGAAAACTTCGACAAGGTGGTTTATGGCGTTGGGGCTGAAGGTCATCAATATTCCGTGGGTAACGCTTCGGAAGCCGTTTAACATTCTGTCGGTGATATCCTTTATCGCGGATTGCGAGCCGAAGCTTAAGATAAGGTCTTTATCGCTGCTTTCGAGGCCGAGCACATTCATCATTTCGCTGCTTGCCGTTCCCCTGCCCGCGAATTGCATGTGGCAGTGGATATGGCTTTTTTTAAGCTCTTTTATCCATGCCTTGCCGTCGCCGCGGGAGATGATGGATAAGACGAGCATTACTCTTTCGCTGTCTTTGATACTCATGCTATATTATCATCCTCTCTGTCGTAGTAGATGATGCAATCGTCGAATTTTTCGAAGTCTTCGGTATGTTTTCTTCTGATACGCTCGGTGCGGATATTGCCCGCGAGACCGAGTACCTGAATGGTTATAAGCGGGGTCATGGCGACCATGGCGACTATGCCGAAGGCGTCGGTCATGGCGTTGCCGCCGAGAGATTCGCAGGCGCCGAGGGCAAAAGGAAGGATGAACGTCGTTGTCATCGGTCCGCTCGCGACTCCACCGGAGTCAAAAGCGACGCCTGTATATAAGCCGGGTACGAAGAAGCTTATGACAAGAGCTATTCCGTAGCCGACGATGAGGAACGGGATAAGCGGGATTCCGGTAAGCACGCGTAGCATCGAAAGACCGACGGAGACGGAAACGCCTACCGCGAGAGCGATGCCGACGCTTGACGCGGTTATGGCACCGTTGGAAATCTCTTCGACCTGTTTTTTAAGAACTATAACGGCGGGCTCGGCGGCGACGACGAAATAGCCGATAAGAGCGCCGACGGGGACCAATATCCATGTCATATTGCCGTTTCCGAGCGTTTCGCCAAGCAGTCTGCCCATAGGCATAAAGCCGACGTTCGCGCCCGTAAGGAACAGCACGAGACCGACGTAGGTATAGAGCATACCGACGAGGATCCTTATGATGCCGTGAAGGTTGAAGCGCCTTGTGAAAAGCTCGAAGATAACAAACACGGCGAATATCGGGGCTATCGCGAGAAGCACTTCTTTCGCGTAGAGCGGGATCTCGTGAAGCAAAGCCACGAACGCCTCTTTCGTCGTTATCGCTTCGGTTATGACGGTATGTTCGGAGGTCATATCCGAGTTATAGAAGATACTTAATATTATTACCGAAAGGATAGGTCCGACGCTGCAAAGAGCTATAAGACCGAAGCTGTCTTCTTTCGAATGTTTATCGCTGCGAAGCGCCGCCATACCGGCGCCCATAGCCATTATAAACGGCACGGTGATAGGTCCGGTGGTTACTCCGCCCGAGTCAAATGCGGCGGGGATAAAGTCTTTGGGTGCGAAAACTATCGCGAGGATAAAAATTATCGGATAGAATATAAGAAGAAGCACGGAAAGTTTAATTTTGAACACGACGCGTAATAGCGAGAGCAGTAAAAACAAGCCGACGCCGGCGGCGACGAAGAGGATAAGCGTCCAGCTCGGGACAGAGGATATCTGTTCGGCGAGCACCTGTAAATCGGGCTCGGCTATCGTAACTATCGCGCCGAGGACGAAGCAGAGGACGAGCGCGAACGGAAGGAATCTCGTCTTGCTTATCTGGACGCCGATTCCCTCGCCGAGAGGCTGCATTGACATCTCGGAGCCAAGGGTGAAAAGTCCCATGCCGAATATCAGAAATATCATTCCGAAAAGGAAAAGAGTGAGTATTCCGTTGCCTATCGGGGCGACGGTAACGCTTAAGATCAGAACTATAACGGAGATCGGCAATATTGATTTTAAGGATTCAACCGTTTTTTCCTGCAGCTTTTTCATAATTACCTCCGTTTTTATTCTTATTAAAGTATATCATATCGGGAAAAATTTTTCAACCCGAAAAACGACAA
>JAZUJV010000071.1:0-2463 GCA_045642945.1 Eubacteriales bacterium
GATAATTACGAAAAAGCTTTGCATCACCTTTCTTTGGCAGCAGAGCATGCAATAAAATTTGTTACATCCGTAAACGAAGATTGCACGTCACTTGTTTTTCGAGGTATGTATCGTGGTAGTTGGAGTACAAGTTCTTCAGAAAATGAAGCATCGAGATTGCTCAAAAAATTGGAAAGCAAAACTTTTGATAAAATACGTGGTAAAGAAGAATTTTCAAATATTAAAAGGCGTCTTTTAGAATATGCTGACAATTGGAAAACCGAATAATCAACAAAACAACTTCAGCCTCGGCAAAGAAACTCCCTGCCGAGGCTTCTCCATTACGCTACATTAGCCGCGCCCGCTTTCTTCTTTGCTTTCTCTTCCTTCTCCAAGCGTTCCTTTTCCTCCTGTTCCTCACGCCACTTCTGAAATTTTGCCATTTCTTCCTCGTTATCAAAGAACTCGGTGATGATTGGCACATACATACGCACTACCATATTAAACGAGCATAAACAAGCGCACAGTTTGTGAGATTTTTTCTCAATATGTGAGAGAAGTAAGTTTGGCCTCGGCAAATTCAAATGTCCCCTCTTCTCTCTTGAAAAAATCAGTCTTTGCCTCGCAAAACCCGTTGAAATACGAAATTTCTTATGATATAATTCCTTAAACGAACAAAATATTTTGAAAATTCAAAGGAGCGCTAATCATGAAAAAGCTTTTGATCTTATTTCTGGCAATCGGCATAGTCCTTTGTTTCGCGGCTTGCGGCGGCGGCGAGTCGAAAGACCCGTTCACGGCAAGCTCGGAAAATCCGGCAGACAGTTCAGAGGAAGTATCCGAAGAGGTTTCGGAAGCGATTTCCGAAGAGCCGTCTGAAGCAGAAAGTTCGGGAGACGAAGTTTCGGAAGAATCGACCGACATCGGAGAGCTTAAAGTCGCGGACTTCATCACGCAATACGTAAGCTTCGGCGCTACCATCGACGACGTAGGCGAAGCGCTTATCAAGGCGAGATGCACCGACGCGACGTCCGTAAGAGTAACTTCCGTCAATGTAGGAGCTGTTGAAAACACGGCGGGCGTGCTCGCGTTCAACTTTGAATACGGCAAGACCATCGCAAGCGACAACGGAAATTACGACGATTACGCCGTTTACGTGCTTGAATACAACCCCAAGACCTTCCACTACGAGATGACGAAAGCATACAAGGTCGAAGACGCGGACAAGGATTCCGTCAAGATACCTTCGGACGGTTTCGTTCTCGCGATACATTCCTATTTTAAAGATTACATCAAAGCGGTCGACGGCACCGAAAAAGGTCAGGCGTTCTTCCCGCACGGATTCCGCGCGACGAACATTGCCGACGCGAGAATCCCGAAGAAGACCGCAACCGTGGACGGCAAGGTCTCGAAGGAAGAATACGGCGAGCTTATATGGGACATCGTGCCCTCGAAGAACATCGCCAATTTCGCGCAGTTCGAAAACGAAGATTATTATTCCACCGCGAAGGTATATTTCTGCTATGACGACGAGTTCCTTTACGTCGGGACGATTGTCGATTCGCCTTATCACAACAACTCGCTTACGGAAGACAACGCTTCGATGATGTGGAAATACGAATGTATTCAGATCAACACCACCGCGGTATCGCCCGCAGGCGAATATATGTTTGAAAACTGGGACAACGCGGTAAACTCCAAGGCGGTAAGCGACGTTATGATACGTCAGTACGGCTTCGCGGTAAACGACGACGGAAAGACGCTTTCCTGCATTTGGATACCGGGCGGAGCGACCTACGGCGGAGAGACCGTCTGTGTACGCGACGACGAAACGCAGAAGACGGTTTACGAGGCGAAGATACCCTGGTCGGAAATCGGCGACATCGAAATCAAGAAAGGCACCGAGATAGGCATAGGAATTTCGATAAACTCCGGCAACGACACCTTTAAGAACATTCTGCTTCGCGACGGCGGCGGCATCATCGGGCTGAACGACTGGACGAAAGTTCCCGTTATCACGCTTGGATAGGGTGATTAGAAATGATAAAAAGGCACCTTGACGGGTGCCTTTTTCGTTTGGAAATCGACAAGGATAAAATATTTGTTCATTCGGCTTGAACATCTTGAATTGGAGAAATAAATATAGTATAATATATTTTAATAAATTTATCTTTTCGAAAGGAGCGGTATATATGACGGGATGGGTCGTTAAAAGCTTTGCTTCGGCGCCGGAAGACGGCTTCGGGGAAATTCTCGGAGCGGACGGGCTGATATATCATTTTAAATACGACGTTCAGCGCGAAGAATTCAAAGGCGCGGATATTAAAAGTTACGTTTCATTCTCGGTATTCGACGACGGGATCGACGAATACGGCGCGGTCATAGAATGCTTTATAGAGGAAGCGCGGGAAGAATATATCGCAAGGCTCGACGGAGAGATAGAAAAAAATCTTTCGAAGAAAAGATATTTGCACACCTTTCGCG
>JAZUJV010000072.1:0-12956 GCA_045642945.1 Eubacteriales bacterium
CAATCATATCACCTTTATTTGGGTATTTTGAGAAGCGCTCTTCGCAATATGACGACGAGCAGGAGCGCGGCGAGCATATTGAAGAGCATATAGCTTCCGTTATAGATAAGCGAGTAAAGGACGGCGGTATCGCCGGAATAGGAATTGCCGAAAAGCTCGACGTTTTCGCCGACGGCGAGACGCCAGACGGTTATGCCCGAGACGAAATGGGCGGCGAAGCGAAGGAGCGACGCGGCGAGAGTTCCGAGCACGAGCCCGTATTTTTCGTTTTTGAAAAAGCCCGCGAAGCCGACGAGCCCGTAGGCGAGGACGTAATCGAACAGCACGGAGATAAGACCGTAGCCGAGGGCTTCGCTTATCAGGCATTTTATAAACCCGAAGGCAAGCCCCGAGGGGATAGACCATTTCCACCCGCGGCGCCAGCCGAGGACGATGAGCGGGACCATGACGAGATCGACGCTTCCGCCGTTGCCCCAGAGTTTGATTTTAAAGAACGACAGAACGGCGGCAAGAGCCACCATTATCGCGCTTTCGCAAAGGGAAACGAGGTTTTTGTTTTTCATAAAAAGCTTCCTTTCTTTATATGACCTCTTTCGCCTTTATCGGTAAAGTCGCAAGCGGAAAGAAAGCTTTTCCCTACGTCGGCATTATCCGAATCAGGTTATTATGGTATGTTCTCAGCCCTTAAATAATTTAAAGAGCACCCATTTATTTTTTTGTTTTTTATAAATTTTATTCGGTTATTTCGCCCGAAAACTCGGATATACTTACGTCGTCGCCGCTCGATTCATAGGAAATTTTGGCGTTGACGTGGAGCTTGACGGTGTATTCCGATTCGGGAACGCTGTAGGTCGGGTTATAGGCGGGGGTATCGAAAAGGGTAACGTCGAATTCGTATCTTACCGAGACGAGTGTGCCGCCGTTTACCGTAAAGATACATTTCGTATCGCCGTAAACGGTTTTATCCTTCTGCGGCTTCTTGATGACCGCCGCGAGCTCGTAAAGGTCGCCGCCGACTGTCGTATCGTAGATATTTTTCGTGTCGGAGGTATAAAAAGTATAGGCTTTTCCGAGAGTGCTTTCGGCGACGGAGAGATTTTTTATATCCGAAGGGATATTTACGGCGCAATAGGGGAATTTCGAAAACAGCTCGTCGGCATCGCGGGGAACGGATATCGCCTCGCCGTCGCAGACGCTTATGACCTCGCCGTTTCTAAAATAGTTTTCGCCATCGGCGGAGGCGCCGAGATAGGTCTGTTTGAACTTGGCGGAGCAGATCTTTTCGGTTCTGTCGAAATTCACGTCGCCCTCGACGTAATAGAGCACGCTGCCCGCGCCGAAGGTTATCTCGGTCAGATATTTTCCGGATATCTTTTCGTCAGAATTGCGGGTAGAAACCGCGCTTTCGAGCGGAGAGATATCGATTTCCTCTTCCCCGCAGGAAGCGAGGAAGAGGAAAAGAGAGAGCATGAGCAGAGATATTATTTTTTTCATGACGCGCTTTCGATTATCTCGCCCGAAACGTAGGCAAGGGTCTTTTTACGGACGTTGTTTATATCGTTGGCGAGCGCGTAGTAGCTTCCCTCGCCGTCAATAGTAAAGTAGCATTTGGACGAGGTAACGCGATAGAAGACTATCTCGGGAGAACGGGTCTCGGAATGTATCTTTATTCTTAAATATTCCTCGGGCTTTTCGTCCTCGGCGGGAGTGTATTTATCCTGCATGGTTATCATGAGGATAGACTGGTAGAGGTATTTGAAGCTCTTGACGTCGTAGCTCTTGCCGCCGTAGGAAACGTCGCCGAGCGCGCCCTCGTCGTCAAGGGTGAGATCGAATTTATAGGTCTTTCCGTCGAAGGAGATCTCCATATCCTCGACCTCGACGATATACATGGAGAGCAGCGAATGGTCGAGGAATTCGAAGAATTCCCAATCGAGCCAAGCCGCTTTCTCGGTCGAGAAGGTAACGATGACGTCGGTGGTGGCGTTGACGCTTTGACCGTTATAGCTGCCGACGAAGGTGGTATAGGCGTAGCGGATGCCGTTTTCGTTACGGGCAGAAACGTAGAGGTTGCTGGTTATGCCCTGGAAATCGAAGGAATAATGCCTTTCGGGGTCGTCGAGACCGTATTTCGCGAGCTTTTCGGTATCAAGCTTCGTCGCGTCGCCTTTATCGGAAAAGCCGCAGTCAACGACGCTTTCGCCCTCGAGAGAAGCGAATTCCTGCAAGAAGGTGTTGAAATTAGTCATATCGAGGTAGGAGAAGTTATGCCCCTCGGGGATATGCTCGCTCGGCATCGTGAGACGCCATACGCCCGAAACCGAATCGGTGGGCTGGGCGTCGGCGCCGTCGGCGTAGGTCCTTATCTCGTCGAAGACGACGTAGCTGTTTGCGACCTGCGGGACGTCGAAGGCGATTTTGATATATCTTATATGCTCGGTCTCGTATTCGAAATCGAAGGTGTATTTTTTGACGGTCTTATCGCTTTGGGACGGGATAATTTCATTTCCGTCGGGGGTTATCCAGTTGACGCCGTCGGCGGAAGCGGTGATTTTTATCGAGTTGGGCAGTTTCGCGCCGAGAGAATCATCGCGCGCAAGCCCGAAGGAGACGGAATATTTCCCGTTATCCGCATATTTCGCGAGGTTGGCGCGGATATAGGTGGACTTTCCGTCGGAGCTTGTAAAGCCGCCGAAGACGGCGAGGTTATTGAGCCAGCCGCCCTGATAGGAAGAATAATCTCCCGCGCTGACTTTATCGAGAATAACTTTCGAGATAGACGAATTATCGTTGGAGGCGAGGTTAGGCGCGGGGGTAAAGGCGCTTAAATTCTTTACCACGGCGTGAACGCCGTCTTTATAGTCGATAGTAACGTTATCTATCTTTAAAAGGTCCTCGGTGGCGGTTATCGAGTTCATTATCGTGGGCTTCATAAGCGCCGTTTCGGGCAGGCATATAGAATTCACGACGGTTTCGGAGTCTATATAATATATGAAGTCTTTGGTGAGGTTTTCGACAAGCTCGTCCTCCGCCATATCGCCGCCCGCGGTTTTGAACTTACCGCCGACGTAGCGCGAATAGAAATAGGTCCCCTCGGAGGAGAGACCGCCGATATAGACGGTATGGAGGAAATAATTTCCGTTCGAATCGGGGGTAGTCATTATCGTATAGGAGGCGGTGGCGGGATTATCGGCGGCGAGGCCGTAATCCTCCCATTTTCGGTTCTCGGGAAGCTTCATCTTCCCTACCGCGACGGGATAACGGCAGTTCGTCGTTACCATCGAGAATTTTTCGTCGTCGTAGGAGGCGACGAGGGAATCTTTGAAATAGAAGTTGCCGTCGTTTTCCTGATAGATCGTATAGTCGCCGAGCGGATTCTTTATATCGAGGACGGCGATCTCGCTTCGCTGGATGGATTTGAAGATGAACGGCAGACCGTTTGAGGTAACGTAGTCGCCGTCGGTATCGAAGCCCGTGAGCGCGCGAAGCGGGATATCCTTTTTATCGAGTCCGTTTATTTCAAGCGCGGCGTTGGCGATAAGGTTTTCGCCGTCGAAGGCGTAGCGGGTGCCGTCTTTAAGCGACTTGAAGAAATCGTCGTAGGCGATGAATTTATCTTTGCCCGAGGAAGAGACCTCGAGACCCTTTTCGCCGCTTTCGGTTTCGTCCTTTTTGAACTTTTTGTTCGAAAGAACGACGGAATCGACGAATTTGGATATCATCGCGAAGCCCTCGTCGTCGGCGTCGTAACCGGAAAGGGTGAAGACGGTTTTATCCTTTATTCCCGAAAGGGATTCCTTTACCGAAGGGGTGAGCTTGTAGAACTCGTCGCCGACTTCTTCGATATCGCTTTTTTTGAAGAACAGCGCGTACGCCGCGAAGAGCAGCAGAGCCGCGAGAGCGACGGCGACGACCGTGATGATTTGTTTTTTCATTTTATAATATCTTTCTTTTTATAGATATCACAGATGTCTGCGTCTGAAATAGACGACTATGCCGAGGATGAAAAGCGCGCCGGGGAGAACGGTGCATATAATCCAAGTGAGCGTTCTCGCTTCGCCGAGTTCGATCTCGAGGCCAGAGCTTACGAATTCTTTATAGTCGATATCGAGCGCGACGCGGTTGGCGGAGAATACGCGGGCTATACCGAGAAGGACGCGCTTGTTGCCGAAGCTGTCATCGGTGATCGTGGCAAAATCGGTGCTGCCGACGAGCATGACGTATTCGTATTCGAGAACGTTGTTTTTACCGTAGGAATGACGCGTCGAGAGGAGCATAAGCGGGACTTCGGCGTTTTCGGAGATATTTTCGCCCTCTTTGACTATGGCGCTGTCGTAGGTCGTGAGCACGTTTTCGACGATGAAATCGTCTTTCGTGAGCGTATCGCGCTTCGAGAGCGCGACGGAATTGGGCATAGCGGTATTTATTCTGCCCTCGGAGATGACGGTGTTGACTATCGTGGCGGCGGCGCTTCCGTCGGTATCCTCATCGGTGAAGGTCGGAAGCTTGGCGCTGACGATATCGTAGCTGCCGAAGGAATGTTTTTCGTCGGAGACGCAGGCGAAGGGTTTATAGTCGATGCCCCAGTTTACGCTTAAGAAGTCGCGTAAATTCGGGAGGTCGGCGGTGGTGTTGTCGACGAAAGCGATAAAGGAGTTTTTGCCTTTTAAGTGGTCGGAGATCTTATCGAGCTCGTTTGCCGAAAAATCGGTAACGGGACCGTAGGAGATGACTATTTCGGTGCGCTCGTCGAGCTCTTCGAAGGCGAGGTTGACGGGCTTTATCTCAAATCCCGCGGAGGCGAGCATCGTAACGAGCGGGAACGCCTTGGAGGCGGTGGAGATAGTTCCGTCGCCGCTTATCGGTTCGCCGTGGCCGTAGGTGAGAGAAACGACCTCGGGAGCGGAGATAGAGCTTTGAAGCATTGCCGTGGTAAGACGGTTTTCGCCGTTGAAGGCGGCTATCTGGTTATTTTCGTTGACGACGAAAAGGGCGCGAAGCTGAAGAATCCTGAAATGGTATTTGCCCTGAATGATGATACTTGAACTGGTGAGGGCGTTGGTGGATTCCTCGTAATATTTCTTTTCGAATTCGGGGTCGGTGTTGAGCTCTTTATATTCGACTCTTACCGTACCGAGTTCGCCGCTTCCGTCGAAGGTTTTGGCGTAGTTTTCGGCAAGGTCGCGGACGAGGACGGCAAGGTTGATGCCGCCTTTCTGATTCTCGCCCATATTGGACTCGACTTCGCCGTTATAATCGAAAACGTCTCGCGGGGACATAAAATATATCGTTATATCGAGGTCTTTGCCGAGCTCGGAAAGGAGCTTGTAGCTTTCGTCGCCGACAGACGTGAAATCCTCTTTGGTAAGGTCGACGTTAAGGTCGCCCTTTAACGAAAGCGAGGTGAGAACGGCGTTTAAAATTATTATGAGCGCGACGAAAGCGACGGTGAAGAGGACGGAGATAGAGCCGTATTTATATCTTCTCGCGTCGCGGACGGTTTTTATTTTAGCCATAGTTTTATACCGCCTTTCTTATGCCCAGCGGCGTTTTTCGATAACGCGCGTGGTGAAGAAGATGAAAACGGCGGCAAGGCTTATATAGTAGACTATCGCCGAGATATCGAGCATCTGGTTCAAAAACGGATTGAAGCGGTCGACGACCGAGAAAAGCTTTAAGATATTTCTGACGGGGGTGGAGGACACGTTGGAGGCGACGAGGCTTATAAGTATCATAGCCGCGTTGACGCCCATTGCCGTAACGGCGGCGATAAGCTGGTTTTCGGTGAGAGAAGAGAGGAAAACGCCGATCGCGATGAACGCCGCGCCGAGCAGGAAAACGCCGATTATATCGACGAAAATGGCGGTGGCGTTGGGGGTGCCGTATCTGAACAGAAGCACGAAGTTAAAGCTGTTCACGACGAAGGTGGCGGCGAAAACGGTAAGCGCCGCAAGGTATTTGCCCATTACGATACCGGTTATCGAAACGGGGCTGGTTAAAAGTATCTGGTCTGTGCGGGTCTTTCGGTCCTCGGCGAAAAGCTTCATCGTAAGAAGCGGGATGAGGATGGCGAAGACGAGCATAAGATAGACGAAATAGTTGCCCAAGCTGTCGGTGCTGGCGGCAAGAAGGGTGCAGATAGAGAAAACCAAACCCGAAACGAGAAGGAACGCGCCGCAGAAGATATATCCGAGCGGCGTAAGGAAATAAGATTTGAGCTCACGCATATATATCGCAAACATATTTATTTCGCTCCTTTCACGTTCTTTTTGTCTTTATCTTTTTCTTTTCCGCTTCCGACGAGACGGATAAAGATATCCTCGAGGGAGAGTTCCACGCCTTCGAGACCGATAAGCGGCCAGTTATTGCGGGCAAGGGTATAGAAAAGCGGTTTTCTTATATCCACCCTATCCTGCGATTCGAGAAGATAGCTTACGCTGTCGGTATCGCGCTTTCCGATGATTTCGGCGGTTTTGACGCCCGCGACGGATTTAAGCGCTTTTAAAACGTCTTCCTCGGGGCCGACTATCTTCGCGACGAGCTTGCGCGAGCCGTCGACGGCGTTTATAAGGTCCTCGGTCTTTTCGTTGGCGACTATCTTACCTTTATTTATAACGACGATCTTATCGCAGACGGCCTGTACCTCGGGAAGGATATGGGTGGAGAGGATTATCGTATGTTCTCTGCCGAGCATACGGATAAGGTTTCTGATCTCGATTATCTGGCGCGGGTCGAGACCTATGGTGGGCTCGTCGAAGATAAGAACCTTCGGGTTTCCGATAAGCGCCTGCGCGATGCCGACACGCTGTTTATAGCCTTTCGAGAGGTTTCGCGTAAGTCTGTCGCGCACGTCCCAAATCTTGACGACCTCGCAGATCTCTTTGAGATGCTGTTTTCTCGGGAGCTTGCAGCCCTTTAAGTCGTAGACGAAATTAAGATATTCCATGACCGTCATTTCAAGGTAAAGCGGCGGTATCTCGGGCAGGAACCCGATATCTTTTTTCGCTTTTATGGGGTCGGCGAGAATGTCGACGCCGTCGATTTTCG
Source organism: Eubacteriales bacterium (assembly GCA_045642945.1). Classification (GTDB taxonomy): domain Bacteria; phylum Bacillota; class Clostridia; order Oscillospirales; family CAG-382; genus Coliplasma. Next base: position 7,048 of record JAZUJV010000072.1, read on the forward strand.
CGACGCCGCTGTCGGCGGACAGATATCCCGTAAGAATATTGAGCGTTGTGCTTTTCCCCGCGCCGTTCGGCCCGAGGAAGCCCATTATTTCGCCTTCCTCGACGGTGAACGATATTCCGTCGACGGCATGGTTGTCGCCGAAGCTTTTGCGGATATCGGTTATCTCGATCATAATAAATTACCTTTCGGGTTGAATTTTAATCCTTTTTGACTATCGCGATGGAGAGGTCTTCAAGCGCCTTTTCGGGAACTTCGGCGGGACAATCCGTCATAAGCTCTTTGGCGTTTTGTACCTTCGGGAAGGCGACGACGTCGCGAAGCGAGGAAGCGCCGAGCATCTGCATAACGAGACGGTCGAGGCCTATCGCCATACCGCCGTGAGGAGGCGCGCCGTATTTGAACGCTTCGAGCAGGTAGCCGAATTTTATCATCGCTTCTTCTTTCGAAAGGCCGAGAAGCGAGAATATCTTGGATTGGAGGTCGGGGTCGGTTATACGGATAGAGCCGCTGGAAAGCTCGATTCCGTTTAAAACGAGGTCGTACGCTTTGGCGCGGACGCTTGCTTTATCGGTATCGAGGTATTCGACGCATTCGTCGAGCGGAGAGGTGAACGGATGGTGCATGGCGACCCATTCGCCTGTCTCGTAATCGTATTCGAAGAAGGGCATTTCGACGACCCAGAGGAATTTATAGCCTTCCCTCTCGACGCCCAAGCGGTTGGCGGCTTCGATTCGGAGCTGGCCGAGCTGGGTGAGGACTTTGTTGTTATCGGTATCGGCGATGACGCAGAGTACGTCGCCTTTTTCGCAGTCGGTGGCTTTATAGATGGCGTTCATCTCTTCTTCGCTGATGAATTTCGCGAAGGAGGAGGTGTCGGCGTCGTGGCGTCTTACCCAAGCCATACCCTTTGCGCCGCAGCCTTTGGCGTATTCGCCGAGCTTGTCGATCTCTTTTCTCGTGAGTTTATCGGCGTAGCCTTTGAGGTTTATCGCTCTGACGCTGCCGCCGTTCGCAGCCGCGCCGGAGAAGACGGTAAATCCGCAGTTACGGACGACTTCGGTGATATCCTTTATTTCCATACCGAAACGCATATCGGGTTTATCGGAGCCGAAGCGTTCCATACATTCTTTATAAGTATATCTCGGGATCGGGGTCTCGATATCGACACCGAGGCAGTCCTTGAAGACGTGTTTGACAAGCCCTTCGCCGACGGCTAAGACGTCGTCGGTATCGACGAAGCTCATCTCCATATCTATCTGGGTGAACTCGGGCTGACGGTCGGCACGCAAATCTTCGTCGCGGAAGCAGCGGGCGAGCTGGAAATATTTATCGAAGCCCGCGACCATGGAAAGCTGTTTATAAAGCTGGGGAGACTGGGGGAGAGCGTAGAACGAGCCCTTATGCACGCGGGAAGGAACGAGATAATCGCGCGCGCCTTCGGGGGTGCTCTTTATGAGCATCGGGGTCTCGAGCTCGATGAAGCCTTTGGAATAGAGGTAATCGCGCACGGATTTGGCGACTTTGGAACGGAAAATTATATTGCTTTGGAGCGTCGGGCGGCGAAGGTCGAGATAGCGGTGTTTAAGACGGAGCTCTTCGTTGGATTTGCAGTCGTCGACTATCTCGAAGGGGGGAGTTTCGCTTTCGCCGAGAATTTTGATGGCGCTGACCATGATTTCGATATTGCCGGTGGGGATTTCGGGATTTTTGCTGGAACGCTCGCGGACGACGCCGTGGGCGGAGATGACGTATTCGCTTCTCGCGGAGAAGGCTTTATCGAAGACGGCTTTGTCGGTGGTCTCGTCAAAGGCGAGCTGGACGATGCCGCTTCTGTCGCGCAGGTCTATGAATATGAGCGAGCCGAGGTTACGCTGTTTTTTGACCCAGCCCATAACGCAGACTTGTTTTCCGATATCGCTTTCGCGTAATTCGCCGCAATAATGCGTGCGGCGGTCGCTTCCGAGAAATTCTGCCATTTTTTATATCTTCTTTCGTGTTATTTACAAATTTATTCAGCGTTTTATCGCGTCTATTATAGCGTCGGCGCTTAAATCAACCTTTAAGCTTCCGCCTTCGAGCATATTTTTAAGCTCGGCTTCGCCGCTTGCGAGTTCCTCTTCGCCGACGACGAGCACGAAGCGTGCGCGTTTTTTATCGGCGTATTTCATCTGGGCTTTGAGCGAGCGGGAGCAAAGGTCGGTTTCCGCCGCGATTCCCTTTTCGCGAAGCTCCTCGGCGAGAGCGAAGGTCTTTTCGCCGACGTTTTCGCCGAGCGGGGCGATATAGATATCGGCGCCAAGCTCGAATTCGGGGATGACGTCTTCATCCTTCATCGCCTGAATAAGGCGGGTAATACCCATTCCGAAGCCGACGGCGGGAAGGTCCTGACCGCCTATCGAGGAAAGCAATCCGTCGTATCTGCCGCCGCCGCAGACGGTGCTCTGGGCACCTATCGTATCGACGGTAAATTCGAAGACGGTTCCGGTATAATAATCGAGCCCTCTTACTATCGAGGGGTCGACGACGTATTTTATTCCGCAGGAATCGAGTATCTTTTTAAGCTTTTCGAAGTGGCTTTCGCACTTTTCGCAGAGGTGGTCGAGAGTTTTCGGGGCGTTTTTGGCTATCCCCGAGCAGATCGGGCTTTTACAGTCGAGCACGCGAAGCGGATTTTTATTAAGGCGCTCTTTGCAGGTATCGCAAAGCTCGGATTCGTAGTTTTTGAAATAATCGAGCAGCGAATCACGATATTCGGGACGGCAGTCGGGGCAGCCGATGGAGTTTATACGCAGCGTAACGTTCTTGACGCCGAGTTTTTTGAAGACTCCGGCGGCGAGCATTATCACCTGCGCGTCGGCTTCGGGAAGCGAGCTTCCGTAAAGCTCGGTGCCGAATTGCCAGAATTCGCGGCTTCTGCCCGCTTGAGGTTTCTCGTGGCGGAAGAAGTTGGAAAGGTAGTAGAGTTTAAGCGGCATGGCGCCGGCGTATAAACCGTTTTCGATGACCGCTCTGGCGACGCCCGCCGTACCCTCGGGACGAAGCGACAGCGAAGAGCCGTCTTTATCGGTGAAGGTATACATCTCTTTTCCGACGACGTCGGTGGTATCGCCCACGCCGCGGCAGAAAAGCTCGGTGGCTTCTATCGTCGGGGTCCTTATTTCCGAAAATCCGCTTTTACGCGCTTCTTCGCGCACGGTTTTTTCGATATACTGCCAGAGGGCAATATCCTCGGGAAGGATATCGAAGGTTCCTTTTAATCTTTGTATTTTGCTCATATTTTGCCTCCGCGGACGTTTTCTCTCCAATCCAGGTCGCCTCTGTCGAGCGCGAGGATAAGCGCTTCGGCGGTGGCGATATTCGTCGCCACGGGAACGCTGTATTTATCGCAGAGACGGACGAGAGAGCTCGTTTCGATATATTCCTGTTCGTTGTCGGTATCGCGAAGGATTATAAGCAAATCGACCTCTTCGTAGGCTATCTTCGAGGCGATCTGTTCGCTTCCGCCGTGGGCGCCGGCTAACAGTTTTTCGATTTTAAGCCCCGTCGCTTCGGAGATATATTTCCCCGTGATGGCGGTGGCGCAGAGCTTTTGCCTCGAAAGTACGCCGCAATAGGCGATACAAAACTCGGTTATAAGCTCTTTTTTCTTGTCGTTGGCAATAATGGCTACGTTAAGCATCACTTTTTCCCCCGTTGGTTTTTCTGCAGATGATTCCTTCGTAATTACTTCTTCTTATCGGTTTTCTGACGTTTTCGTAAAGCGGCACGCGTTTTCCGCGTAAGCGTTCGGCGATATTCAGAAACGCGGTTTCGCTTCCCGACGCTTTTTTCCGCATATCGCCCGTGAAGGCGAGCTCGGACGCTTCCTGCGAGGCGGGCATATTCCCGTCGAACGGCACGACGCCGATGAGCTTTACCGACGAGCGCTCGATTATCGAGGCGATATCGGGCAATTTCCCCGCCGAGGCCTCTTTATCGCGGTATCCGTTGACGACGAGCGAAAGCTCGGGGATACCCATCGCGGAAAGCCTTGCCGCAGTCTTTTCCGCCGCACGGACGGAGGTGGACTGGTGGAGCGTAACGATTATCGCTTCGTCCGCGGTGGCGGCGAAGGAGCGGTAGTAATCGGTCATCTCGGCGCAGGAGTCGATTATGATAAAATCGAAATCGGCGCGGACGCTCTCGATCATATCGGAAAACGAATCTTTTTGTAAATTATCCTCGGAGAGGTTCATCGGCGCGGGAATGAAGGAAAAACCGTTTCTTCCTTTTACCTCCGCCATTGCCGCACCCGCGGAGCACCGCCCCGAGAGCACGTCGCTTCCATCGAAAAGTATATCGCTTTCGAGCCCGAGGACCATATCCATACAGCGCATACCGAAATCCCCGTCGATGACGAGCACGCGGCTTCCGAGCGCGTAGAGTGCCGACGCCACGTTGGCGGCGACGGTCGTCTTCCCCACTCCGCCTTTAAAGCCGGTAACGAATATTACTCTTCCCACAGACGCATACCTCCCATATTAGATAATTATACGGAATAATAATACCACTTTATATAATATATGTCAAGAAAAAAGAGGTATAAAATCGACTGTTTTTAGTATCAAACGGAGACAGCTTACATACATTATCCGTGGAGGCGAAAAGAAATGCTTAAAGACACCTTCCGCCGCGCCGAAGACATCGGCAGGCACGTTGCCGAAACGGGCGACACCGTGCGCTCGGCGGCAAAGAAATTCGGGGTAAGCAAAAGCACGGTACATAAAGATCTGACCGAGAGGTTATATTACGCCGACAGGGCGCTTTTTCATAAGGTTTCGAAAATTCTCGCGAAAAACCGCGCCGAACGGCATATTCGCGGTGGGAACGCCACGCGGGAAAAATACAAAACATTGACAAAAAAGGCGTAATATTGTAAAATAACGAAAAGAAAAGAAAAATTTATCACAAAGCAAGGGAGATTTAAAAAATGCGCGAAAAAAGATTACTTGTTGCGGGAAGCTCCAACATAGACTTTATTCTCAACACTCCCTATATCCCCGCCCCGGGCGAGACGCTTATCTCGACGGGCGGTTACGAGATAGCCCCCGGAGGCAAGGGAGCGAACAGCGCGGTCGCGGCTTCGAACTTCGGAGCGCAGGTTCTGTTTTGCTCGCGGGTCGGCGACGACGCTTACGGCGACAGGCTTATCGCGCTTTTTTCGGAGCGCGGGATCGACACGCGCTGCATCCGTCGGGACAAGAAAGCCCAGACGGGTTTAGCTTCGGTCATGGTCGAAAAAAGCGGCACGAACAGAATTATCGTTTTCAGCGGAGCGAACGCCGGAATAAGCGAAAAAGACATCGACGATGCGTTCGGTTACTGTCCCGACGCGGTCTTGACGCAGTTTGAAATATCCGATGATGCGGTTTTCGCGGCGGCGAAAGCGGCGCACGACGCGGACATTCCTCTTTTCGTTGACGCGGGGCCGGCGAGATCGGATTTTCCGCTTGAAAAGTTAGAAAAAGCAGAGATATTATCTCCGAACGAGAACGAGACCGAGATCCTCACGGGGATCCGTCCCAACAGCATGGAGAACTGTTTACGCGCCTGCATGGCGCTTTCCCGCCGCGTCGAGGCGAAATACATCGTTTTGAAGCTCGGCGGCAGGGGATGTTACGTCTATGACGGGACTTATTGCGACCTGTTCACCGCCTACGACGCGCCCGTTGTCGACACCACCGCCGCGGGCGATATTTTCACCGCCGCGCTCACCGTCGAATATCTTTCCACGGGCAGCATCTCCAAAGCGGCGAAGTTCGCCAACGCCGCGGGTGCGCTTTCCGTCGGCAGGCACGGCTCGATGAGCTCCGCGCCGTCAAGGGCGGAGGTGGAGGAGTTTTTGAGGAAGTCGGATCGTAGCCATGTCG
>JAZUJV010000073.1:0-3222 GCA_045642945.1 Eubacteriales bacterium
CACAAACAGGTCTTCGGCATCACCTTCGAGCAGGGAAGAAACAACTTCAAAATAAATAAAGAGCTTCTCGCTAACGTCGTTACCGCCAAAAAAGACCTCCCCGAGGAAGCGATCCGCGACCTTATAATCTCGCTTATCACCCTTAAATACACCCAGTCCAACTCCGTCTGCTTCGCCTACGGCGGTCAGGCTATCGGCGTCGGCGCGGGCCAGCAGTCGAGAATACATTGTACCCGCCTCGCGGGCAGCAAAGCCAACACTTGGTTTTTACGTCAGTCCGACAAAGTGTTAGGTCTCAAATTCCGCGACGATATCGGCAGACCCGACCGCGATAATGTCATCGACGGCTATATAAACAAAAACGAAGAAGACGTCTGCGCCGAAGGCGTATGGCAGAAATTCTTCACCGAACGCCCCGAGCCCTTCACCGACGAGGAACAGAAGGCGTATTTAAAGACTATCGACGGCGTCTCCCTCGGCTCCGACGCGTTCTTCCCGTTCTACGATAATATCGACCGCGCCTACGCTTCCGGCGTGAAATATATCGCCGAGCCGGGCGGCTCCATCCGCGACGACCTCGTCATCGAAAGATGCGATAAATACGGTATCGCAATGGCATTTACCGGAATGCGCCTCTTCCACCATTGATATAAAAAGGGGAATTTCAATGAAAATTCTTGTCGTCGGCGCGGGCGGACGCGAACACGCCATTATTAAAAAGCTTAAAGAAAATAAAGAGATAGATAAAATTTTCGCTCTCCCGGGAAACGGCGGTATAGCTCAAGACGCCGAATGTGTCGATATAAAAGCCACCGATATAAAAAATATCGTCGCCTTCGCGTGTGAAAACAAAATCGACTACGCCGTCGTCGCTCCCGACGATCCGCTTGTGCTAGGCTGTGTCGACGAGCTCGAAAAAGCGGGCATAAAGTGCTTCGGGCCCAATAAAAATGCCGCGATAATCGAGGGAAGCAAGGTTTTTTCAAAAAACCTTATGAAAAAATATAATATCCCGACCGCGTCCTACGAGGTATTTTCCGACCCCGCCGAAGCGCTCGAATATTTAAAGATGTCTCCTATCCCGATAGTCGTCAAAGCCGACGGCTTAGCGCTCGGAAAAGGCGTCGTCGTCGCGTTTACCCGCGAAGAAGCGGTCGACGCCGTCAAATCCGCGATGCTCGATAAAAAATTCGGCGAGAGCGGAAACAATATCGTCATCGAGGAATACTTGGAAGGCCCCGAGGTCTCCGTCCTTTCCTTCACCGACGGCAAAACGGTTGTTCCGATGGTCTCTTCGATGGACCATAAACGCGCTCTCGACGGCGACAATGGCTTGAACACCGGCGGAATGGGAACGATAGCCCCCAACCCTTACTATACGAAAGAAATCGCCGAAAGGTGTATGCGCGAGATCTTTCTCCCGACTATAAACGCCATGAACGCCGAGGGCAGAAAGTTCAAGGGCTGCCTCTATTTCGGCTTGATGCTTACGAAAAACGGCCCGAAGGTCATCGAATATAACTGCCGCTTCGGCGACCCCGAAACCCAAGTCGTCCTCCCGCTTCTTAAAACCGATTTATATACCGTTATGCGCGCCGTAACCGACGAAAAGCTTTCCGGAATAAACGTCGAATTCGAGAATAAACACGCCTGCTGCGTAGTAATGGCGTCCGACGGCTACCCCGCGAAATACGAAAAAGGCTTCGAAATCACGATTCCCGAAAACCTTTCTTCTTCGGTATTCGTCGCGGGTGCGAAGCTCGAAAACGGTAAGCTTTTAACGAGCGGCGGAAGAGTTTTAGGCGTCGTTTCCGTCGAAAATACGCTTAAAGAGGCGATAAACGCTTCTTATAAAAAGGTCGAAAACATCAATTTCCAAAACGCGTTTTACCGCAAAGACATCGGCGCCCGTGCCCTGCTCGCTTCGGAGGAATAAAAAATGGTATACAGAATTTTCGTCGAAAAAAAGATAGAACTCGCTCACGAGGCGGCGTTGTTACTTTCCGACGCCAAAAACCTTCTCGGAATTAAAAATTTAAAAGACGTCCGCGTGCTTAACCGCTACGACGCCGAAAATTTAAGCGAAGAGCTTTTCGATTACGCCGTAAAAACCGTCTTTTCCGAGCCTCAGCTCGATATCGTTTGTCCCGAGTTCGAAGCGAATGACGCGACAGTCTTCGCCGTCGAATATCTCCCGGGACAGTTCGATATGCGTGCCGACAGCGCCGCCCAGTGCATCCAGCTTATCTCTATGGGCGCACGCCCGCTCATCAAAAGCGCCAAGGTCTACGCTCTCTACGGCGACCTGACCGAAAAAGAGATATCCGAGATCAAAAAATACGTCATAAACCCCGTCGAGGCACGCGAGGCTGCTCTCGATAAGCCCGCGACGATAAAAGCCGACTACGATATCCCCACGGAAGTAAAAACGCTCGACGGCTTTACTTCGCTTTCTAAAACCGAGCTCGAGGATTTTATCAAAGCGAACGGGCTCGCGATGGATATCGACGATATTCTGCTTTGCCAAAGCTACTTTGCCTCCGAAAACCGCGACCCCACCGTTACCGAAATAAAAATGATCGACACCTACTGGTCCGACCATTGCCGCCATACCACTTTTCTTACCGTCATCGACAAGGTCTCCTTCGAGGATGAGCTTTTACAAAAAACCTACGACGAGTATATAAATACAAGAAAAGAGCTCGGCAGAACGAAACCCGTCTGCCTTATGGATATCGCCACCCTCGCGGTAAAATATCTCAAAAGAGAGGGCAAATTGTCGAAACTCGACGAATCCGAGGAGATACACGCCTGCACGGTCAAAATAGACGTCGAAGTCGACGGAGTCAGCGAACCGTGGCTGCTGCCCTTCAAAAACGAGACACATAACCACCCGACGGAGATCGAGCCGTTCGGCGGCGCCGCCACCTGCATCGGCGGTGCTATCCGCGACCCGCTTTCGGGAAGAAGCTACGTCTACGGCGCGATGCGTCTTACCGGCGCTACCGACCCGACCGTTGCCGTCTCCGAAACCTTAAAAGGAAAGCTTCCTCAAAGAAAGATCGTTACCACCGCCGCCGCGGGCTATTCCTCCTACGGCAACCAGATAGGCCTTGCGACGGGCATAGTCGACGAAATCTACCACGAGGGCTATAAAGCCAAAAGAATGGAAATCGGCGCGGTCATCGCCGCGACCCCCGAAGAAAACGTCAGAAGGGAAGT
>JAZUJV010000074.1:0-3682 GCA_045642945.1 Eubacteriales bacterium
GCCGAAAAATTTTTCGGCGGGATTTTTTTGTTAAAAATCGGACTTATAATAGCAAACGCGTGTGAACGCTTATGAAAAAGCAATTATTCTTTGCCGTCTTCCAAAGCGAGCTCCGCCAATTCCTGAAGTTTGTCTTTTAAAATCTTCTTATCCGGCAATTTTAAAGTATAGTCGGAAACGAGTGTCGGAGACATGCTTCGGCTCAGCGCGTACTCGACCACGGCATCGTCTTTGGACGCGCAGAGAATAAGACCGACGCTCGGATTTTCGTTAGGCTTTTTGACATCCCGATCCAATGCTTCGAGATAAAAATTTATCTGGCCGATATGCTCCGGCTTGAATTTCCCGATTTTCAGCTCGATCGGAACAAGGCAGGACAACGCGCGGTTATAGAAAAGCAGGTCTATATAAAAATCCTGACCGCCGACCTGAACACGGTATTCTTCGCCGATAAAAGTAAAATCTTTACCGAATTCGAGAATAAATTGTTTCAGATTATCAATAATCGCTTTTCGGAAATTGCGCTCGGAATACTGCTCAGGTAAATCGAGAAATTCCAAAACGTAAGTGTCGAGAATGCTGCTTCGCACGTTTTGCGGTACGAGATCCGTCGGTTGAATTCCTCCGGAAAGCGTATAGCGTTCATAGTAAGCGCTGTCAAGCTGACGCTCCAATTCCCGTTTGGAATAATGCTCTTTGATACAAAGCTGCATATAAAAATGGCGTTCATCCGCAGTTTTGCAAGCGGACATAATCAAAAGATGATTCGTCCAGCTTATTTGTGTCACCAGCGGTGACACAAATTCATCATCCCTGTATGTTTCGTAAAACTGCTTCATTCTGTATAATCCGCGGCGATTGAACCCTTTTATCGTCGGGGCAACGTCGGAAATATACGCCGCAACGTCATCGATAACTTTATCGCCGAAGGAGGACTTTGCACACAAATCCGAAAGATATTCGCCGACGCTTCGATACATATTTATAAGCTCGGCGTTGATTGCCTTTAACGCGCGGCCTTTTGAATTTTCGATTATCGAAATCACAGCGCCGAAATCTTCGTTTTTGGATGTTATGTCTTTTGACATATTTTTACCCCTTTAAAGCAATAAAAATCCGCGTTTTTATATGGAAGCCGTATTGAATTTATCAGCCGATGACGACTTCGTGACCGGTACGGGCGGATTCGTAGATAGCGTCGAGTATCTTCATAAGGGTAACGCCGTCTTCGGCGGGAGAGATGCACTCGCATTTTCCGAGGCAGCAATCGACGAAGTGGGCTATTTCACGGTTGAAGAGTCCGTCGAAGGAGAGGGCGGAGTTGCCGAAGGGTTTGACGTCGACGAACATACCGTTCATATCGGTAAAGAATTCGATCTGCGGGTCGAGCTTGACGCCGGACTTGGTGCCGAAGAGCTCGATATCGCCGCGGTCTTGTTTGAGGTTAAGGTTAAAGGACGCCTCGACGGAGAGGGTGAGGCCGTTATCGAAGCGGACCATCGCGGAAGCGAAATCCTCGACGTCGTAGGTGAAGGAATAGCCTTTTGTGGTAGATACCCAGCTCTGTCCGCCGCCGACACGGTGGTCGCCGAGATTATTATAGGTAACGCCGTAGACCGAGACGGGCTTCGGCGAGCCGGAGAGATAGCGAACGAGGTCGATCACGTGGACGCCGAGGTCGATAAGCGGGCCTCCGCCGGAATATCTTTTATCGCCGAACCAGCCGCCCGGGCAGCCGCTTCTTCTAAGATAAGTCGCTTTGGCGTAGTAGATGTCGCCCATCGTGCCGCCTTCGACGAATTTTTTGATTATATCGGCGTCGTTGCCGAAGCGGCGGACGAAACCGAGCATAAGAAGGTTTCCGGTGGCTTTGGAGAGGTCGTACATCTCCTCGGCTTCAGCGGCGGTGAGCGCCATGGGTTTTTCGCAGAGGACTTTGCAGCCAGCTTTAAGAGCGGCAACGGCGGCGCCTTTATGGGAAGCGTTCCAGGTGCAGACCGAGACGGCGTCGATCTTTTCGTTATTGAACATCTCGTCGTAATTCGAATAGAAATGGGTTATACCGTATTTTGCGGCGTATTTTTTGACCTTTTCTTCATCGAGGTCGCATACGGCGACGACTTCGCAAAGCTCGGGAAGGGCTTTATAGCCCTGCATATGACAGTTACTGATACCGCCGCATCCGATGATGGCGACTCTTAATTTTTCCATTTTTTTACCTCACGTACATTTAAAAATTTTACAATTTATATCATAAGATATCCGCGCCGTTTTGTCAAGAACGGTTGACAAATTTCAACCGAAAACATATAATAAATTTAATTATTTCAGGTATTCGAGGCATTTAAAAATGATTCGCGAGTTTATCAGGTATTACAAGCCGCACCGCAAGCTTTTTATTTTCGATATGATATGTTCGCTGACTATCGCGATGACAGATCTTTTTTATCCGATAATCACGAAAAACATCATCAACGATTACGTTCCGAATCGGAATTTAAGATTGCTTATCACATGGTCGGCTATAATTCTCGGTTTGTATCTTCTTAAAATGGTGTTAAACTACATCGTCGCTTACTGGGGACACATCGTCGGCGTCAGGATGCAGGGGGATATGAGAAGAGATATGTTCAGGCATCTCCAAAAGCTTCCCTTCTCGTTTTTCGACGAGAACAAGACGGGCGCTATCATGTCGAGGATGATGAACGACCTTTTCGACGTTTCGGAATTGGCGCACCACGGGCCCGAGGATCTATTCTTATCAATAATCATGTTCATCGGGTCGTTTATCGCGCTTTCGACTATCAACATCCGGCTTACGGCGATAATCTACGCTTTTATTCCGGTCATCGTTATTTTCGCGGTACTTATACGAAAAAGATTCCGCGCGGCGAGCAAGGAGATGCGTGAAAAGGTCGCTGTCGTCAACGCCAACATCGAGACGGCTATCTCGGGCGTCCGCGTTTCGAGAGCATACACGAGCGAGAGCCACGAGAACAAAAAGTTCGACGACGCGAACGAGGAATTTAAAAGATCGCGCGGGAAAATGTATAAGCGCATGGGCGAATTTCACGCGTCGATGACGTTTTTCACCGACTTTTTATACATCGCGGCGATGTTCGCGGGCGGGTTGTTTTTCTACAACTACATGGAAGACCCGAACGGCGCTTTTTCGATAGACAGCGGCGAGTTCGCGGCGTTCATTCTCTATATCGCGATGCTTTTAAAGCCGATCAACCGCTTTATCTCGCTTTTCGAGCAGCTCCAAAACGGTATGACGGGTTTCGAGAGGTTCAGCGAAATTATGAAGGTCGCGCCCGAAACGGAAGACGAAAACGCGGTAAACCTTGAAAACGTGCGCGGCGAAATTGAATTTGAAAACGTATCGTTCAGCTATCCGACGAGCGACACGGGCAGAAACGTTCTTAAAAACTTCGGGCTTCACATCGAAAGCGGCAGGACCGTCGCTCTCGTAGGGCCTTCGGGCGGCGGGAAAACGACGCTTTGCAGCCTTATCCCGAGGTTTTATGAAGTCGACGAAGGCAAAATCAGCATTGACGGGCACGACATCACGACGCTTTCGCGCTATTCTTTAAGGCACAACATCGGCATCGTCTCGCAGGACGTTTTCCTCTTCTCCGGCACAATAAAAGAAAACATCGCCTACGGCGACCTTGACGCG
>JAZUJV010000075.1:0-14817 GCA_045642945.1 Eubacteriales bacterium
GGATAAATCATGCTATCAATCAATAAAATTCGGAAGACGTACGGCAAAGTAACCGCGCTTGACGGCTTTTCGGCTTCGTTTGGAAACGGCGTATACGGTCTTTTGGGTCCGAACGGAAGCGGCAAGACGACGCTGATGAACATACTGACGGGAAATCTGAAGCCCGACGCGGGAGAACTTATCTTTAACGGAAAAGCCTTGAATAATCTGCCGCGTGAATATCGGTCGCAGATAGGATATATGCCCCAGTATTGCGAGCCTTATCCCGATTTATCCGCCGTGGACTTTCTTGATTATATCTCTGTCCTTAAAGGCGCGAAAAAAGGCGCCGAAAGGGAAAGGATAAACGATTTGCTCGAACTGTTCGAGCTTTACGACGTCGCGAATCGACCTATAAAAAGCTATTCCGGCGGAATGAAAAGACGTTTGATGCTTGTTCAGGCGTTCTTGGGTAATCCGAAGCTCGTCATTCTGGACGAGCCGACCGCGGGACTCGACCCTTCGCAGCGCAGTACCGTAAAATCGTTTATCGCCGAAAACTCAAAAGACAAAACGATAATCGTTTCGACGCATATTATTTCAGATATCGACAGCATCTGCAATGGCATAATATTTATTAAAAACGGTGTGAACGTTCTCGACGGCACGCCGGACGATATTCTGTCTTCAAAACCGATAAACGTATGGACATGTAGTATTCTGGCGGAAGAACTGCCGGAAGTAAAGCGGCTGTATCAGGTCGTTTCAATGAAAAACAGCGGCAATGAATTTCGGGTAAGGATTATTTCCGATAAAATGCCGAAAGTCGACGCGGTAAACGTTCCCGCCGAGCTGGAGGATATGTATATATACTTGTTCGGTGACCGCTATGTCAATGATAAGGTATGAGCTGTCTAAACTTTTAAAAACGCGGGCCAACGTCGCGGTTATACTCGTATGCATTGCCGCCGCGTTGCTCGTCGGTGCGGTATGTTCCGACGCTTCGCCGTATAACTTAGATAAAATCAACGAAACCGTTGATTATTTCGAAAACGATTATGCCGAAGCGCTCGGCGAACTCGAAGCAAAAAGGGAAATATATCTTGAATATATCGAACTGAATATGTTCGGCTTTGGACAAGAGCCCGAGCTGCCGCCGGAGCTCGAGAATTACGACGAATTTCTTGAAGCGTATAAAATAATACGTCTAAAAGAGGAATATAGGTCACGGCTCGATACCGTAATCGGCGAAGCGAACAAGTACGCCGATTTATATGAAAATGACCCCGAGCGTTCAACCGACGCAGCGATAAACAGACGAATCGCCGATATTTATTCCCGCAACAGAAATCTGCGGATATCAAAAACCGCGGTTTATGGTACGGACAAACTCTTTGCGGCGGTTGCTTTGACTTCCGCGATATTTCTTGTGCTGTGCGTTTTTCTCGGCGTCGGCTTCGCTTTCTCCGACCGAAGAATCGGCGTTGAATCTATCCTGTTCGCGTCGAAAAACGGACGCCGTAAACTTCGGTGTGCAAAAACCGCGGCTATCGTGCTTTCCGCCGCGTTGCTTGGACTCTTAATGATTTCTTTGACCGTAACGGCTTTTGCCGTCGGGTCCGGTTTTTCCGCTTTTTCGGAATATCTGCAGACTTGCGGCTTCTTTGTCTGCCCGTGGCCGATAACGGTATTTCAGTCGCTGCTGATCATTTACGCCTTCACGGTTGTTTCGGGCTGCGCTTGCGGAATGTTGGCTTGCCTTGTCGGAAAAACGATAAAGAATCAGCCGGTCGCTTTATTGATTTCCTTCCTTATAATGCTTGGCGGATACGTTTTACATTCGCTTGAAATATTCGACCAAAGTAACCCCCTTAACGTTATCAGCCCGTTTTCTCTTTGCGACGGAAACAGACTGTTCGCGCACTATTACGGAATCGGCATCTTCGGTTTCGTCGTCCCGGGCGCTATTGCAGCGGCGGCGTTCCATATTGCGATATTCATAATCTCCGCCGCGTTGTATATTGCCGTGAATCCGTCGCCTTCTTATACCTCGTGCGGCTTTATATCTAAACTCGCGCTTCCGCGTGTTTCGGCACCGAAGCGGCTGCGCTCGGCGTTTGGTTACGAATGTTTCAAACAACTCGTATCAAACCGCGCTCTGCTGCTCGTCGTTCCGTTTATCGCCCTGAAAATAATTTTCGCCGTTTCCACGGCGAACGAGGCGGTTTCTTTTTCCGAAGAGTTATACAGAAACTATATGTATGAGCTTCAAGGCGACTATACCGTGGAAAAAGCGGAATATATAAACCAAGAACTCGAAAACGTCAATAAGACGATGGCTCTGAAAGACGAAATGACGCGAAAATATAACGCGCAGGAAATCACGCGAGCCGAAATGTCGGAATATATGATCGGCTATTACGACGCCGAGTTTTCGTATAAAGCTTTGACGCGGGTTTCGCGTCAGCTTGAATACGTCAAAAATCAAATCGATTCGGGGAAATACGCGAAAATAGTTTACGACACGGGATGGAATACCGCCGCGGGAATCGGCGCGGACGTAATCACTCTGCTTTTGATCATCGCCGTATTCTGCGGCATATTCGCGGATGAAAAAAGAGCAGGAACTGCTCGCGTGGCGGCGGTCTACGACCTAAGAAAATTCTTCAATTCAAAATTGCTGTTTTGCGTTTTATTTGCCGTAATTATCACTTTGATAGGTCAAGTCACCGAATACATGTCGATTGCCTCGTCGTTATCTCTGCCGATGTCCGGCTCGGCTTCGGCAAGCGTCAGCGGAACGGCTCGGCTCGGTAACTTACCGCTTTGGCTTTATCCGGCGCTGGCTTCTGTCGGATGGACCGCGTGCTGCGTGTCGGTTGCGCTTATAACCGCCGCCGTATCGTATTTGTCGGGAAATAAACTTATTTCGTTTCTTGTATCCGCCGCGGTATCGACCGTTATATTTATTGATAATTTTAACGTCGGCTTGATAACCGTTTTTGCGCTTTCCGCGGTTTTGCTTATATGTATGTTAAAGAAAAGGAGCGTCAGCTTATGAAAAAGTCAATAGCCGTTATCATAATGATAAATATTATGATAATTTCATTGTGCGGATGCAATCCCGTTTACGATCCTTCCGGAACTGATTCGGATAGCACGGTGTCAAGACAGACCTCCGACCCGAAAGATATTTTTTATAATACTTTTGTATCAAAATACTACTCCGGGCTCGGAAGCGGCGCGCTTGCCGACATAAACGGCGGACAGATAGATTCGCTTATCGGAAGATACGGAATGACGTTTATCGCCAACACGCCTGAGCGTATGCTGATTTCTTATCAACTCGAGAGTATGCCCGCACCGTATATTATCGGCTATAATAAATTTTCGGGCGATTTTACTTACGCCTGTCCCGATGCGCTTTGCGGTCATACCGATTGCCTCTTTAACGGCGAATACCGGATCTTCGCGGGGAGTAAACACCTTTTTTACAGAAGAGAATGCGAAACAGAAGGGAAAAAAGAATATTATTATTGCTCCGACCTTTTCGGAAACGACCCTTACGAAACCGATATTCCGACAGATAACGCTCTTCTTTCCGAAAGTGAAAAAGGTATCTATTATTTGAAATACACCTTCAAAGACGAAAAATATTATACTTCGCTTTGGCTGTACGATTCGTATAGAAAAGAACATAATCAGCTCACGGGCGAAAAAGAAAACGTATCCTACTACGTTATTGACGACGTGGTTTACATTGAGGACTCCGAAAAACTGACGTTCTCCCGTATGTCCGACGATTATAAGACTCAGCGCGTCATACTTGAAGATAATATCCCGTCGTATCAATTCGGCAAAAGCTTTTACGTTTACGACGCCGGAAAAGAGATGATATTCAAGGTCTCCGAAAACGAGCCGGAGGAAATTTACGACGTTTCCGGAATAGAGTTCGACGCGTTACATATCAGCGGCGGATATCTCTACTATACCTGTCGCGATACGGAGTTTATCGAAAAACATTCCGGCGATGAAGAATTACATAAATATCTGTCGCAATATAACACAAACTGCGGAAGAGTCTACAGGATTAAAAACGGTACCGCCGAGAGAGAATTGATATATTCCGGCGCTTGCGACGGCATCCCGTATCAGATATCCAACGTGTATTCCGAAAACGAAGTCGTTTATATCGAGTACCGCGACCATACGAGCTTTATTAACAATTACAACGGTACGCGTAAAAATCCCGGATTCGTCATACTCGACGCCGCGTCGGGAGAATACATTGACTTTCCGAACGCATAATAAAGGAAAGAAAATCTTGCCCATGCAAAGGGTTACAATCCAAAAAACATATTCAACAGTATACAACAAGCATTAGATAAAGATGATAATATCGGATTAGAATAATAACGAAGAAACAAAAAAGCAAGGACAAAATCCTTGCTTTTTTGTTTATTTAATCTTCAAAAATTGAACTTCTTGCTTTCCGGTTCTGAGGGGGACTTTTGTTCATTTTTTTTGAAAATTTTGTTTTTTTACTTTCCGGTTCCTTCTTCTACCGCAACTGCGCAAGCAACCGTCATTCCGACCATAGGATTATTGCCGGCGCCAATCAAGCCCATCATCTCAACGTGCGCAGGGACGGAAGAACTGCCCGCGAACTGAGCGTCAGAGTGCATTCTGCCCATGGTGTCGGTCATACCGTAAGAGGAAGGACCTGCGGCCATGTTATCGGGATGAAGCGTTCTGCCGGTGCCGCCGCCGGATGCGACGGAGAAGTAGTTTACGCCGTTTTCGGTACACCATTTTTTATAGGTACCTGCAACGGGATGCTGGAATCTCGTCGGGTTGGTGGAGTTACCGGTAATCGAAACGCCGACCTTTTCGAGTTTCATAATAGCGACGCCTTCGGGAACGTTGTCCGAGCCGTAGCATTTAACGTCGGCGCGGGGACCGTTGGAGAAAGGAATCTCTTTAATAACTTTAACTTCTTCGTTGTAAGGATCGAATTCGGTTTCAACGTAGGTGAAGCCGTTGATACGCGAAATGATATAAGCGGCGTCTTTGCCGAGACCGTTAAGAATAACGCGAAGCTTGTTGGTACGAACCTTGTTTGCGTTAAGAGCTATTTTGATAGCGCCTTCGGCAGCGGCGAAGAATTCGTGGCCCGCCAGGAAGCAGAAGCAATCGGTTTCTTCGCAAAGAAGCATTTTTCCTAGGTTGCCGTGTCCGAGACCGACTTTACGGTTTTCGGCAACGGAGCCGGGAATACAGAAAGCCTGCAGACCGATACCGATAGCGGCGGCGGCGTCAGCAGCTTTCGTGCAGCCTTTTTTAATAGCGATTGCGCAGCCTACGGTGTAAGCCCAAACTGCGTTTTCAAAGCATATAGGCTGGGTGCTGCGAACGATCTTATCGCAGTCGATGCCTTTTGCGAGGGTGATTTCTTTGCATTCCTCAACGGAGGAAATACCGTATTCTTTAAGAACCGCATTGATTTTATCAATACGTCTTTCGTAACCTTCAAAAAGTGACATTGTATTACCTCCTTATTCCTTTCTCGGATCGATATACTTGACAGCTTCTTCAAATCTGCCGTAAGTACCGATAGCCTTCTGATATGCTTCGTTGGGTTCCATGCCTTTTTTGATGAAGTCGGTCATCTTTCCGAGAGAAACGAATTCATAACCGATAACTTCGTTGTTGGCGTCGAGAGCCATTCTGGTACAGTAGCCTTCGGTCATTTCGAGGTAACGAACGCCTTTGTCCTTCGTGCCGTACATAGTACCGACCATTGAACGTGCGCCTTTACCGAGGTCTTCCATACCTGCGCCGATAACGAGACCGTTTTCGGAGAACGCGGACTGAGAACGTCCGTAAACTATCTGGAGGAAGAGTTCACGCATAGCGGTATTGATAGCATCGCATACGAGGTCGGTGTTAAGAGCTTCGAGAATGGTTTTGCCGGGAAGGATCTCGGCTGCCATAGCTGCGGAATGGGTCATGCCGGAACAACCGATAGTCTCGACGAGAGCTTCTTCGATTATGCCGTTTTTAACGTTAAGAGAAAGCTTGCAGGCGCCCTGCTGAGGAGCACACCAGCCGATACCGTGGGTATAAGCGGATATGTCTTTGATTTCTTTTGCCTGTATCCATTTTCCTTCTTCGGGAATGGGAGCAGGACCGTGCTTCGGGCCTTTGGCGACGACGCACATGTTTTCAACTTCTTTTGAATACTGGATCATTTGAAGTTTCCTTTCGATTTTATTATAATTTTATTTTATGATTTCAGCGTAAACTTCACCGGAGCAGCCCGCGGCGTTTGCTTCGTCGGTGTCGATGTGGATAGCGGGAGCGAACTTGTCGCTGACGCGAACGACTACTTCGTCAAAAGTCAAAGCTCTTTCGCCGCCGCATATCTTAGCGGAAACGATCTGTTTGTCAACGAGACCCATTTCTTTTGCGGTAGCGGTATCGAGGTGAAGATGTCTCTTCGCGGCGATAGCGCCTTCGGTGATTTCAACTTCGCCTGCGGGGCCGACAAGCTTGATTCCCGCGCTGCCCGCGATGTCGCCGGATTCTCTTACGGGAACGGTGATACCGAGAGTTCTCGCGTCGGTGAGGGAAAGCTCTACCTGGGTGGCTTTTCTTACGGGTCCGAGAATAAGAACGTTATTGATGGAATTCTTCGGGCCTACGAGAGTGATTCTTTCGTTGCTGGCGAACTGGCCGGGCTGCGAAAGCATTTTCTTAACGGTAATTTCTTTTCCGAGAAGCGTCATCATATCTTCGGTAGTAAGATGTACGTGTCTCGCGGAGGTTTCTACGAGTATTTTGTTGTCCATGATTGGCACCGCCTTTTTCAATATTTTTTATTCTGTTTGATTATATACCAAAACTTTTGTTTTGTAAATGGTATTTTTGATAAAATTTGTGTTGAAATGACATTTCTTATGTGTTATAATACAATATATTGATGTTTATAAGGAGAAATATGCTATGCAATACACCTTTTCCGATAAATGCAAAGATATGAAACCCTCCGCAATAAGAGAGATTTTTAAATCACTTACCGACCCGTCGGTTATCTCTTTTGCCGCCGGCAATCCCTCTCCGCTTTCTTTCCCGGTAGAGAAGATGCAGATATGCGCCGACGAGATTTTCGAAAACGACGCTTCCAAAGCCTTTCAGTATGGCATCACCGAGGGCTATCCCGTTCTTCGTGAACAGGTCAAATCCCGCCTCGCCGAAAGGTTCGATTCTTATAAAGAAGCGACCGACGAAGTGATAATAACCACAGGCGGCCAGCAGGGAATAGACCTCTGCGCGAAAGCCCTTCTTAACGAAGGCGACACCGTTATATGCGAAAACCCGAGCTTCATCGGCGCGCTCAACGCCTTCCGTTCCTATAACGCCCACCTCGTCGGCGTAGACCTTGAGGAAGACGGTATGGATATAAACGCTCTCGAAGCCGCTCTTAAAGCGAACCCGAGAACGAAACTCATCTACGTTATCCCGACTTTCCAGAACCCTGCCGGAATAACTACTTCGCTTACTAAGAGAAAAGCAATCCTCGCCCTCGCCGAAAAATATAACTGCGTCATCCTCGAGGACAACCCCTACGGTGAGCTCCGCTTCAGAGGCGAGAACGTCCCAACTATAAAATCTCTCGATAAAGACGGCAGAGTTCTTTACTGCTCTTCGTTCTCCAAAATTCTTTCCGCAGGTATGCGAATCGGCTTTATCAGCGGCGGTAAAGAATTGGTACAGAAAATCGTTGTTTTAAAGCAGGTCAACGACGTACATACCAACCAGTTCTTCCAGATGGTCGCTTCGAAATTCATCGAGAAGTTCGGTCTCGACGACCATATAGCTTTCATCCGCGATCTTTACAGAGCGAAATGCGACCTTATGCTTTCCGAGCTCGATAAATACGTCGCGCCCAAAGCGTCGTTCACCCGTCCCGACGGCGGCTTGTTCATCTGGGTAACGGTAAAAGGCGGCGACGGCGACGCCATCGCGAAGAAATGTCTTGCCAATAAGCTTGCCGTCGTTACCGGTACGAGCTTCAACCCCGTCCAGGGCGGCGCTTCGCCTTCCGTAAGGCTCAACTATTCCACTCCTTCCGATGAACAGATAGTCGAAGGTGTCAAACGTCTTGCCGAAGCATTATAAAGGAGTATATAATGGAAAATAACGAAATCAAAAAAACAATACTTTCCGGCGTACAGCCGTCCGGAACTCTTACTATAGGTAACTATCTCGGAGCATTACGCAACTGGTCCAAAATGCAGTACGACTATAACTGCTTCTTCTGCGTCGTCGACCTCCACGCCATAACCGTCCGTCAGGTGCCCGCCGAGCTTCGCCAGAACTGCCTTAAAACGCTCGCGCTTTATCTTGCCTGCGGTATAGACCCCGAGAAGAATACTCTCTTCCTCCAAAGCCACGTGCCCGCTCACGCCGAGCTTTCATGGGTGCTTTCCTGCTATACGATGTTCGGCGAGCTTTCGAGAATGACACAGTTCAAGGATAAATCCGCGAAACACGCTGATAATATTAACGCCGGATTGTTCACATATCCCGTGCTTATGGCTGCCGATATTCTTCTTTATCAGCCCGACCTCGTTCCCGTCGGAAGCGACCAGAAACAGCATATCGAAATTGCAAGAGATATCGCGATAAGATTCAATAATACATATTCCGATACCTTTAAAATTCCCGAGGGATATATGCCTACCGTCGGAACGAGAATAATGTCCCTCGCCGACCCGACCTCCAAAATGAGCAAATCCGACGCGGGCGACGGAAGCATCTTCCTTCTCGACCCGAAAGACGTCATAGTCAAAAAGATAAAACGCGCCGTTACCGATTCCGGCTCCGAAGTTAAATTCGCCGAGGGCAAAGACGGCATAAACAACCTTATGTCCATATATTCCGCCTATACCGAAAAATCCTTCGAGGAGATAGAAAAAGAATTCGCGGGCAAAGGCTACGGTGATTTCAAAGCCGCCGTTGCGGAAGTCGTCGCCGACGAAACCGAAAAGCTCCAGAAAGAGTACAACGTGTTTATAAACGACAAAGCCCAGCTTGATAAGATCCTTATCGAAGGCGCGCAGAAAGCCTCTTATACCGCCGAAAAAACTTTAAGAAAAGTTTACCGCAAAGTCGGTTTCTACACACCCAACAAATATAATTAAGGATTTGATAATATGCCTAAAAAGACAGCCGATTACGGAAACCAATCCATAACCTCTTTAAAAGGTGCCGACCGCGTAAGAAAGCGCCCCGCCGTCATATTCGGCTCGGATGGCATCGAGGGCTGCGAGCATTCCTTCTTCGAAATACTTTCCAACTCCATCGACGAATACCGCGAGGGCTACGGCACCCGCATAAACGTTACCGTTTATAAAGACAAAACCATGGAGGTCGAGGATTTCGGACGCGGCGTGCCGCTCGATTGGAATGAAAAGGAACAGAAATATAACTGGGAACTCGTTTTCTGCGAGATGTATGCCGGCGGTAAGTATGAGAATACTTCCGGCGGCGCGTACGAGTATTCTCTCGGCTTAAACGGTCTTGGCGCCTGCGCCACGCAGTATACCTCCGAGTTTATGGAGGTAACATCCTATCAGCGCGGCACGAAATATTCCATAAATTTCCGTGAAGGCGAGCCTGTTTCAAAACTCAATATTGAAGAATCCCCGAAGTCCAAAACCGGTACGGTAATAAAATGGAAAAGCGACGGAAAAGTATTTACCGATACCGATATCCCTCGCGAATATTTCTCGACGGTACTTAAAAAACAGTCCGTCGTCAACGCCGGGCTCACTCTTTGCTTAAAATGGCAAAACGGAGAAGGGAAGTTCGAGACCGAGGAATACTATTACGAAAACGGTATAATCGACTATATTAAAGAAGTCGTCGGCGAAACCGCGATTTCTCCGATAGGCGATTATTCGAGCGAACGCGTCGGCAGAGATTCTCCCGACAGAAGCGAATATAAAGTCAAAATGCAATTCGCTTTCTGCTTCTCCAACGACGTCAATATGATAGAGTATTATCATAACTCTTCCTATCTTGAATACGGCGGATCCCCAGATAAAGCCACCCGC
This sequence comes from Eubacteriales bacterium, assembly GCA_045642945.1. GTDB lineage: Bacteria > Bacillota > Clostridia > Oscillospirales > CAG-382 > Coliplasma. The sequence goes on from JAZUJV010000075.1 coordinate 10,101, forward strand.
AGCGCTTTCGTATGGGCTGTCGACCAGTATGCGAAAAACAACGGCAAATACAATAAAGCCGAAAGCAAAATTACCTTCGGCGACGTCCAGGATTCTCTCGTTCTGGTAGTCAACTCGTTCTCTACCCAGACTTCCTACGAAAACCAGACGAAAAAAGCAATTAACAACGTTTTCATCGCCGATGCGATGACCGATTTCTTTAAGCATTCTCTCGAGGTGTTCTTCGCCGAGAATCCCCAGGCGGCTGATAAGATCGTTATGCAGATACTCGTCAACAAGCGTGCGAGAGAATCTGCCGAGCATTTAAGAACTCAATCCAAAAAGAAACTCACAGCTACGCTCGATATAAGCAACACCGTCGAAAAATTCGTCGGCTGCCGACTTCGCGACCCTGATAAATGCGAGCTTTTCATCGTCGAAGGCGATTCCGCTCTTACGAGCTGTAAACTTGCGCGCAAAGCCGAATTCCAGGCGATAATCCCCGTCAGAGGCAAAACGCTCAACTGCTTAAAGGCCTCCTTCGATAAAATAATGAAGAGCGATATCATCTTAGACCTTATAAAAGTCATCGGCTGCGGTGTTGAAGTAAAACAGCTTAAAGCCAAAGGCGTGTCACCTTTCAATCTCGACGCTCTGCGCTGGAATAAAATAATTATCTGTACCGATGCCGACGAGGACGGATACCAGATAAGAACTCTTATTCTTACGATGTTTTACCGCCTTCTTCCCACGCTTATAAACGAAGGAAGAATTTATATCGCCGAAACTCCGCTTTACGAAATATCCTGCGGAGATAAAATCGAGTTTGCATACAGCGAGCCCGAAAAGGCGGATATAGTCGCACGTCTCGGCGATAAGAAATATACCGTCCAGCGTTCGAAAGGCTTGGGCGAAAACGACGCCGATATGATGAGCCTTACGACAATGGACCCCGCCACTCGGAGACTTATAAGAATATTCCCCGAAGACGAACAGAAAACCTACGAGATGTTCGACGTTCTTCTCGGTGATAATATTACCGGAAGAAAAGAATTCATCGAACGCAACGGTGCGAAGTACCGTAATCTTGCCGACATATAAGAGGTAAATCATGGCTAAAAGAAAAACCAAGATCGACGAAGAAATAGTTGCTTCCGAGCCGATCGACGTTCGAATAACAGAGGTCCTCGAAACCAACTATATGCCTTACGCGATAAGCGTCATAGTTTCCCGTGCGATACCCGATATCGACGGCTTCAAGCCCGCCCACAGAAAGCTTCTTTATACTATGTATAAAATGGGCTTGATGACTGGTCCGAAGCAGAAATGCGCCAAGGTCTCCGGCGCCACTATGGCGTTAAACCCCCACGGCGATGCCGCGATATACGAAACCCTCGTCCGTCTTACGACGGGAAAAGAGAGCCTTCTTCATCCTTTCATAGAATCCAAAGGCGCGTTCGGTAAGCATTATTCCGATATGGCATACGCCGCTTCGCGTTATACCGAATGTAAGCTCGATAAATTCTGCGAAACGATATTCGACGGAATAGATAAAGACGCCGTCGACTTCGTTCCGAACTATGATAATACCACGACAGAGCCCGTTGTGCTGCCCACCGCGTTCCCGAACGTTATCGTCAACCCCAACGCGGGCATCGCCGTCGGCATGGCAAGCAATATCTGCTCTTTCAACCTTCGCGAAGTCTGCGACGTTACCTGCGCTTACCTTCGTAACGAAAATATAACCACCGACGAAATTATGGAGATATTGAAAGCTCCCGACTTTTCCACCGGCGGTCTTCTTGTCTACGATAAAGAAAATATCCGCGAGGTTTACGAAACGGGCAGGGGAAGCATAAAGCTCCGCTCGAAATATACCTACGATAAAGCCGAAAACTGCATAGAAGTTACCGAGATTCCCTATACTACGACTCTCGAAAAGATAAGGGAAACCATTATCCAGCTCGTCAAAGACGGTAAAATCAAAGAAATCACCGACGTCCGCGACGAAATAGACATCAACGGTTTTAAAATGGCTATCGACTTAAAGCGCGGCACCGATCCCGAAAAGATAATGCAAAAACTTTTCAGGATGACCGAGCTTGAAGACGATTTCAAATGCAATTTCAATATCCTCGTCGGCAGCGTTCCTATGGTTATGGGCATTAAATCCATCCTCGAGGAATGGTGCGCTTTCAGAATAGAATCTTTAAGAAGGACCTATATTTTCGACCTCGGCAAAAAGTCCGATAAGCTTCATCTTCTCTACGGTTTGCGCTCTATCCTCCTCGATATAGATAAAGCCATAGCGATAATCCGCCATACCGAGAACGAAAAAGACGTCGTTCCCAATTTGATGACGGGATTTTCGATAGACGAAGTACAGGCGGAATACGTCGCCGAGATAAAGCTTCGTAACCTCAACAAACAGTATATTTTAAAACGCCTCGAAGAAATAAGCTCGCTCGAAAGCGAAATAGAAGAACTCAAACAGCTTATTTCCAGCGAAAGACGTATAAAGACCAAAATTATCAAACAGCTCGGCGAGATCGCCGAGAAGATCGGCAAGCCGAGAAAAACCTATATACTCGATAAAGTCGATATCCCCGTTTACGAAGAAGAGGACGACGTGCCCGACTACCAATGCGTCGCTTTCCTCAGCATGGACGGATATTTCAAAAAATGCACCCTCGCTTCGTTACGCGGAAGCGACGTCCAGAAGTTCAAAGAAAACGACTCTTTGCGTGTAAAATTCGATACCAACAACAAAGACGACGTAATATTCTTTACCTCCGACGCGCAGGTTTACAAATCTCGTCTTGACGATTTCGACGATTCGAAAGCAAGCTCTCTCGGCGACTACGTTCCCGCGAAGCTGAAATTCGAAGAGGACGAAAAATGTATTTCCGCGCTTTGCTTAAAGAATTACGAAGGAAAAGTCCTTATTTTCTTCGAAAACGGTAAAGCCGTTTCGCTGCCTCTGTCGGTATACGAGACTAAAACTAACCGTAAAAAGCTTACCGCCGCGTTCTTCGGCGGAAGTCCCGCCGTCGCCGTGTTCAAAGCGAGCGGCAACGCCAAGCTCGAATATCTTGTTCGTTCCGACGATGACCGCGCTTTGCTTATAAAAGAAAGCCAGATATGCGAAAAGACCACACGTACTTCGTCCGGCAGTACGCTCTTCAACCTCAAAAAAGGCAAAAAGATCGTTTCGGTTACCGTATACGATCCTGAGCTCAAAAAACTGCTTAAAGAATCAAGATACAGAAAGTCCAATCTTCCCGCCGCAGGCGTCGTTTTCGAAGACAGCGACCCTGAAATAACACAGCAAACACTTCTTGATTGACAAGAGGAATATTTGATGTTATAATAAAACATTCGGAGGTGATGAATTGAAAAGCTCCAAAAAAATATCACGCAGCCTTATCTTCGGAATATCGGGCATAGCCGCACTTATCGTCTTGGGTGTAATCTGCCTGTTTATAGATAAGCGTATCGCCTACGCGTCCTTCGCGCTCGCTCTTGCCTACGCCGCGCTGATAGTAATTGTTTACACGGTCAGAGGAAGAAACGTCTCCGACGCCGATATAAGCGGGTTTTCCGGCGTGATTTCGGATATGATAATTCAATCCGACTCTCCGGTAATGATAGTCAATTCGTCAAACAAGATAGTCTGGTCGAACGAGCGTTTCGACGACCTTGCCGAAGTCAAAGAACAGCATATATCCTACGGCGCCGCCAAGCTATTCGGCGGCATACTTTCCTACGCCAATCTAAACTCCGCTATGGAAAGCGAGACCGAATATATCGACGTCGAAACCAAAGGCTCACAGTATAAAATAAAGGTATTTCCGTTAAACTTCAATCGCCAGAGCTATTACGGAACTATATGGTACAGCCGCGATACGGAACTTTCTTTGATAAAAGAAGTTAAAGATTCCTCCGCACGCGTCGCCTATATTGTTATCGATAATACCAACGAAGTCTCCCAGGAAATACAGGAAAACCAGCGTTTCGGTTCCGCTACCGTAAACAAGCTTCTTTCCGATTGGGCTGCCGAATATAACGCAATTCTCATCGAATACGACAGAGATAAATACGTTATGCAGTTCGAGAATAAATATTTAAAGGAAATGACGGATTCCAAATTCGACATCCTCGATAAAGTCGTCGAATCCACGATGAACGATTCCAACGTTCCCATAACCATTTCGATCGGCGTTTCCTCCGAAACGGGAACTCTCTCCGAAAAACGCGAATCCGCCCAGGATGCTTTAAGATCAGCCCTTCAGCGCGGCGGCGCTCTCGCCGTCGTAAAGACCGCCAACGGCGAAGACAGCTTCGGCGGCAGAACAAAAGCGGTGCAAAGACAGACCAAGATACGCTCCCGTCTCTGCAAAGACCTCTTGTGCGACCTTATTCCCAAATGCTCGAACGTTATTATCTTCGGGCATCTCCGTCCCGATTTTGACTCAATAGCGTCCAATATAGGTATATCCAAGCTTGTCGCAGCGTTCGGCAAGCCGTTCTATATCGTTGCCGACAGGACAGACCCGCAGATATCCGATATTATCGACGAGGTCGCCGATTTTCCCGAATACGAAAACGTGTTCGTCGACGCCGCGTATGCCCAGGAACAGCTTACTCCTTCGACGCTCGTTATCATAACCGACGTTTCCAACCCGCTTCTTTTCGCGGCTCCCGGCGTTTACGACAACGCCAGCCATGTCGTTATAAT
>JAZUJV010000076.1:0-5558 GCA_045642945.1 Eubacteriales bacterium
ATCATAACCGGCCCCAACATGGCGGGCAAATCCACCTATATGCGCCAGACCGCCATCATCGTGCTGATGGCGCAGATCGGCTCCTTCGTCCCCGCCCGCAGCGCACACATCGGCATCGTCGACCGGGTGTTCACCCGCATCGGCGCGTCGGACGACCTTGCCAGCGGAAAATCCACCTTCATGGTGGAGATGACCGAAGTGGCGGAGATACTTCGGCACGCCACGAACCGCAGTCTTCTGATCCTGGATGAGATAGGCCGCGGCACCTCCACCTACGACGGTATGTCGATAGCCCGCGCCGTTATGGAATACACCGCGGGGAAGATAGGTGCGAAAACCCTTTTCGCCACCCATTACCACGAGCTTACCGAGCTCGAGGGCGAGATAAACGGCATAGTCAACTATAACGTCGCCGCCAAAAAGCGCGGAAACGACGTCGTCTTCCTGCGAAAGATCGTCAAAGGCGCCGCCGACGACAGCTACGGCATCGAGGTCGCTCACCTCGCGGGCGTTCCCGACACGGTCGTAAAACGCGCCAAAGCCGTCCTCTCCGAGCTTAACGAAAAATATATCCGCCCGACGCCGAAAAAAGAAACCGACGATGAAAACGTCAGCTTCGAATATATAAGCGAACAGCGCGTGATAGAGAAAATCAAAAACGTCGATATAAACACCTTAACGCCCTACGAGGCGATAACGCTTCTCTTCGAGCTCAAAAAGGAGTTAGATTGATTTGGGAAGAATAAATATTCTCGACGCTCAGACCTCAAATCTGATCGCCGCCGGCGAGGTCGTCGAAAGACCTTCCTCCGCCGTAAAGGAAATGCTTGAAAATTCAATAGACGCCGGCGCGAAGAATATTATTCTCGAAATTAAGGACGGCGGCAGAACGCTCGTCCGCGTTACCGACGACGGAAGCGGAATCATGCGCGACGACGTCCCGAAGGCGCTCTTGCGCCACGCCACCTCGAAAATCGAATGCGGCGACGATATAAGCGGTATAAAAACGCTCGGCTTCCGCGGCGAAGCGCTCGCGGCGATAAGCTCGGTCTCCCGCCTCGATATAATCACCAAATCCCGTGAGGAAACGCTCGGAACCCATCTCACCGCCGACGAAAACGGTATAGTTATGGTCGATACGGGATGCCCCGACGGAACGACGGTGATCATGCGCGACCTCTTCTATAATACCCCCGCGCGCCAGAAATTTTTAAAGCGCGACGGCACCGAGGGCGGCTCATGCGTTGCCGCCGCCGAAAAGGTCGCTCTTTCCCACCCCGAAATCTCGTTCACCGTCATTTCCGACGGTCAGCGTAAGTTTATGACAAACGGCGACGGAAACTTAAAACAGGCCGTCTACGCCGTGCTCGGCAGGGAATTCACCAATAAACTTTTGGAGGTCTCCTACGACTTTGAGGGCGTCAGGACCTACGGCTTCGTTACCTCTCCCGACGCCTCCCGCGGCTCCCGTGCTATGCAGATAGCGTTCGTAAACAACCGATACGTCAAAAGCAAAACCGTTCAGGCGGCGCTCGAAGAAGCCTTCCGTTCGCATATCGCCGGCGGCAAATTCCCCGGATGCGTGCTTTTCGTTTCTCTCGACGAAAATCTTACCGACGTAAACGTACACCCCGCCAAGACCGAGATAAAATTCGCCTCCGAGAAAAACGTTTTCCATTCGGTCTACTACGCCGTCAAAAACGCGCTCGCTCTCCCGACGGAAACGCCTCTCGGCGAGGTCAGAAAAGAGCTCCCCGCCGACGATACCGATACGCTTATCTTCTCGTCTCCCGAGCCGAAAACGCATTTTTCCGACGACGAAATCAAAATAAAAATCACTCCGCTCCCCGAAAAACAAAAAACCTTCCGCGCCGACATCGGCGAGGAAGATATCCTCGATACGAGCGTCTTTCTCTCGGTGCATGACAGCGGCAGCGCAAAAACCGATTACCCGCTTCCCGCGAAGGAAGAGCCGATCCAAACCCTCATCGCCGAGGAAAGACCCGTCTGGCGTATGATAGGGCAGGCGTACGACGCCTATATCTTCGTCGAGACCGAGGAAAACGTGCTGATAATCGACAAACACGCCGCGCACGAAAGACTGATCTACGAAAAACTCGCGAAAAACAAAGAACTCCACGTCCAACAGCTTTTAAGCGGGATCCCCGTGAACGTCGGGCGCGAGCAAGCGTCCGTCCTGCTCGAAAATTCCGATAATCTCGCCGAAAAAGGCTTTGAAATCGAGGATTTCGGCGACGGGATAATACTCGTCCGCTCCGTCCCCTCCACGCTCGGAAACGTAAAAGGCTTGCAGAATATCCTCGAGGATTTCGCCAAAGACCTATCAATAGGCAACGGTCTTTCCTTCAAAGAAAAATGCGACCGCGCTCTCTACACCGTCGCCTGCAAAGCGGCTTTGAAGGCGGGCATAAAAAACACCCCCGAGGATGACGAAAACGTCGTGAGAATGCTTTCCGAAAACCCCGAGCTTCGCTTCTGCCCCCACGGCAGACCGTTTATAAAAAAACTCCCGAAACGCGACATAGAAAAATATTTCGACAGGTGAAACAATGAGCTTTACGATACATACTACCTGCGGCGCCGCCCGCCGCGGTACCTTCGAGACCGTCCACGGTAATATCGAGACCCCGGTTTTTATGAACGTCGGCACCTCCGCCGCGATAAAAGGCGGCGTCTCCACGGGCGACCTTAAAAATATCGGCTGTCAGGTCGAGCTTTCCAATACCTATCATCTTCACGTCCGCCCCGGCGAAGACGTCGTATACCGGATGGGCGGTATCCATAAATTTTTCAACTGGGATAAGCCCGTACTTACCGACAGCGGCGGATTTCAGGTCTTCTCGCTTGCCAACCTCCGTAACATAAAAGAAGAAGGCGTCCATTTCCAGTCCCACATGGACGGCGCCAAGATTTTTATGTCCCCCGAAGTCTCGATGCAGATACAGTCCAAGCTCGCGTCCACTATCGCCATGGCGTTCGACGAATGTCCCTCCTCCGTCGCCGAGCATAGCTATATCGCCAAATCCGTCGAGCGCACCACCCGCTGGCTCTACCGCTGTAAAGAGGAAATGGCGCGCCTGAATTCGCTGCCCGAAACGATAAATAAAAACCAGATGCTTTTCGGCATCGGTCAGGGCGGCGTCTACGACGATATAAGGGTAAAACACCTTAAAGAAATCACCAAACTCGATTTGGACGGCTACGCTCTCGGCGGTCTCGCCGTCGGCGAAACGGCTGACGAAATGTACCGCGTCATCGAGGTCTGCGAGCCCTTCCTGCCGAAAGATAAACCCCGCTATTTAATGGGCGTCGGCACCCCCGTAAATATCCTCGAAGCCGTCGACAGAGGCATAGATTTCTTCGATTGCGTAATGCCTTCGCGTAACGCCCGCCACGGCAACCTCTTCACGTCCGAAGGACTTTTAAACCTCAATAACAATAAATATACCCTCGACCCCCGCCCGCTCGACGAGCATTGTGATTGCCCCGTCTGCCGGACCTATACCCGCGCCTATATCCGCCACCTCTTCAAAGCGCGCGAGCTCCTCGCCATGCGCCTCTGCGTTATCCATAACCTCTATTTCTATAATAACCTTATGGCAAATATACGCAAAGCCCTCGAGGGCGGCTATTGGAAACAGTTCAAAGACGAACAAGTGTATATGCTCGGCAAGCGAGCAGATTAACTCCTCGGCGGTTAAAATTCCGTCACCGCAACAAAAACCGTCGGTTTTTGCCGCTTGCTTTGTCAACTTCGGTGATAAAAACTCAGTCATTTACGGATAGTAAACTCCGTTCGTTTTTACCCCTCGTTTCCTCGCCTGACGAAATTTTTCCTCGCCGAGTCTTTCCACGGCGCTATTTCCGCTTTTTCCCACAACAACTATATACCATTAAAAAACAAGGTGCATTTTTCAATGCACCTTTATTTTTATTGTTTTTTACGCTATTTCAAGGCAAAGTTTGATCATATCGTTGAATCCCGTCTGTCTCTCGTCGGGCGTAAGAATGCCGTCTTTGAACAGATGGTCGCTTATCGTAAGCACGCAAAGCGCCTGCCTGCCCTCGGCGGCGGCTATCGTATAAAGCGCCGACGCCTCCATTTCGACGGCGAGAACGCCCATGCTTCTCCATTTTTCCGCGGAGGATTTCGGGCTGTAGAACACGTCGCTCGAAATGATGTTGCCGACCTTGACGTTAAGTCCCATCTCCTCGGCTTTTCTGTCCGCCGCTTTAAGCATACCGTAGTCCGCTATCGGCGCGAAGGTGCCGGGAAGCTCGTATTGCCATGCGAAATTACTGTCGGTGCAAGCACCCTGCGCGATAACGATATCGCGAAGATTCACGTCGTCAACGAGCGCGCCCGCGCTGCCCGCACGGATGATTTTCTTAACGCCGTAGAATTTATAAAGCTCGGTGGCGTAAATCGAAATCGAAGGAATACCCATCCCGTGTCCCATGACCGAAACTCTTTTGCCCTTGTAGTTTCCGGTATATCCGTACATTCCGCGAACGTCGTTAAAAAGCTTCGCGTCCTCAAGAAAATTCTCCGCGATGTATTTTACTCTTAAAGGGTCGCCGCAGATGATAACGCTCTCGGCGATCTCGCCGGCGTTTGCTCTGTTGTGTGGTGTAGCCATGTCAAATTCCTCCGTTTCTTAATGCTGCCAGGCGTTAAGATATTCTTTTTGTTTTTCGGTAAGCGTGTCGATCTTGCAACCCCACGCCGCAAGCTTTCTTACGGCGACTTCGTTGTCGACTTCCTTCGGAACTTTAATAAGGATGTCCTCGAGCTTGCCCTGATTTTTAACGAGATGCAAAGCCGAAAGTGCCTGAATAGCGAACGACATATCCATAATTTCCGCCGGATGTCCGTCGCCCGCACAGATGTTTACGAGCCTGCCCTCCGCGATAACGTAGACCCAGTTTCCGTTCGGAAGCTTATAGCCCTCGATGTTGTTTCTCGCGTGTCTCGTCTCGACCGCGTATTCGCGTAACGCCTTCATATCGACCTCTACGTCGAAATGGCCCGCGTTGGTAAGTATCGCGCCGTCTTTAAGAAGAGGGAAGTGCTTCGTCGTGATGACCTCGCAATCACCCGTAACGGTACAGAAGAAATCACCGATCCTGCAGGCTTCCTCCATCGGCATAACCTCGAAACCGTCCATAACGGCTTCCATAGCTCTTATCGGGTCGACCTCGGTAACTACGACGCTCGCGCCGAGCCCTTTCGCTCTCATCGCGACGCCCTTGCCGCACCAACCGTAGCCCGCGACGACGACTTTTTTGCCCGCGACGATAAGGTTCGTCGAGCGGTTGATTCCGTCCCAGACCGACTGACCCGTGCCGTAACGGTTGTCGAAAAGATGCTTGCTGTCCGCGTCGTTGACGAGCACCATCGGGAACTTCAAAGGCCCGACACAGGCCAAGGCGAGCAATCTTAAAATACCCGACGTGGTCTCTTCGCAACCGCCGATGACGTTTCCCAAAAGCACGGGGTGAAAGTAGTGTAAGAAGAATACAAGGTCCCCGCCGTC
>JAZUJV010000077.1:0-2158 GCA_045642945.1 Eubacteriales bacterium
TTCGCCCCTGCTGCCGCGGATAATGACCGCGTTCGGGTAAGGTTTCGTGCCTTCTCCCGCGTCGCTTTCGAAAATGCACCTGCTCTCCACGGCGGCGTAAATTTCGTTGATTTTGTTCCAGACCCGCTCGTTAACTTCGCCCCCCGCGCGAATCCCGAAAATAATTGCGAAAGAGTTTACCTGTTCCGCCGTCAACCTTCCGAAAATCCCGTCCTCCTCCGTGATTTTTACGATTGGAAAAACCGAATTTATCGCGTTTATGCGGCTCTGGATATATAAAACGTCGTCGCCCACCGCTCCGCGCCTGACGGTATACCCGGGGTATGCCCTCGCGTCCCCGCCGTAATCCGGCTCGTCGATGTTGTCGTTCGTGCCGTTGTATACCTCGACGATGCGCTTCCAGACGCTTTCGTTTACTATCCCCGTCTGCGCCAGCCCGTATGCTTTTTGAAAGCTGATTACCGCGCTTCGCGTCCCCTCGCCGAAAATGCCGTCGAGCTTCGGCGAAATGACACTCGGGTTGAAAATGCTTATCCTCCGAAGATAAAACTGAATTTCCTGTACCTCCGACCCCCCCGCCCCCCTGCTTAAAGGAGAACCGGGGTATACCTGCTTGTTGTATTCCGCCCGCTGTCCCTCGCTCGTTATCTGCGCGAGCCGCTTTACCGACGTGTAAACGTAGGAAAGCCGGTACCACGTCGCCATGTCGACGACCCCCGTCTCGGGAAGTACGAAAATATGCTGGAACGCCTTCACCGCGCTTTCCGTCAGCGTGTCGTAGACCCCCGTCGTCCTGTTTAAAGGTATCGCGGGATAGTTTATCGCCACGCGGTTTAACTGCTCCTGAATGATAAGCACGTCGCTCCCACTGCTCCCAAACGTCAGCGGAACTCCCGGGTAAGAGCCAGTCGGCTCGCGTATGTCGTCGGTCTCGCTTATTTCTATATCGCCGTAATAATATCTTAAAATTCCCTCGCTGTTTTGCCCGTTCTGCGCGAGCGTAACGCTGCCCCATTGCGATAACCCGTTGCAGCTCGCCGTCGTCCCGCTGCAATATACCGCGAAAAGCGGCTCGACTCGGTTCGGGCGTCTTATATATCTGTTGAAATATCCGTCTACGACCTCGTTTATTTCCTCAAAAATGTTTCTGCCGTAAACAAACGCTTGGTCATAAGCCGTCGAGCTCGTTATGTCGAAATCGTAACCTCTGCTTCTGTACCATTCCGTGTATATCCTGTTGAGCGTCAAAGATATCTGCGCCGTGATGTTCGCCTTCAAAGCTTCCTTCGGCCATGTCGGGTAAATCTCGCTGCTCGCCACGTTTTTGATATAGTCGACGAACGGCACTCTCACGTTCCTTGCCGCCGAATCGGGCGTTCCGAGGTGTACCGTGATATTCTCGGGAATAAACACACCGCTTGTAATGTTCACCGCGGGCAGATACTCCGCCGCGCGTGCAGTCGGCGCGTCGGGCGTCCCTTCGCCGCCTATCGTCAGCGTGTGCGTGGGAATGTCTATCTCGATTATCCCGACGTCCTCCGGCGTCTTAGCCGTCTCGGGCAAAGGAATAAGCTCGACGGGCAGCTCCGATATAATGCCCTCGAATATCTGTATCCCCCTTATCCGTGTGCGGTAGCATCCCTCCGCCCTTAAAAACGCCTCGAACAAAGAGTAGGGAAGTCTCTCCGCGTGCTCCTCGAGCGATATCTCCTTCTCCGGCGCGTAAAGCGAAAACGTCTCCGACAACCCGCTGTCCTCTTTCGTCAAAATTTCGTGCGCCGCCTCTCCCTCTTCGCCCACGACCGTTATTTCACAGTCGTTTACAGGTAACGCCGACGCCCCCGTCCTTACAGTCATCAAAAGTTTGCCGAATGGCATAAAATCCCCTCCGTTTCTCTTGCCATTCTATGCCCCTTGCCCCTTTTTCGTTCCCATATAATAAAAATCCGTTCGCGTAGCGTTCGTTCTCGTCGCTGAATGCTGAATGCTTTCTTACCGAGGCGCCGCATCGCTCAGCCCTTAAAAAAAGACCGCCGAAGCGGTCTTTTTTGCTGTTATTGTATTCCCAACGCGTCGTTGATCTCGTCCTCGTCGAGTTCCCCGAGGTCGAATTCCTCCTCGGCTTTCTTCTTAAAATCGGGAAGATCGAACTCCGCGA
>JAZUJV010000078.1:0-2532 GCA_045642945.1 Eubacteriales bacterium
GCTCTTGTAGATGGCGTAACTCAACTGAAAGACGGTGCGATGCAGTTAAATGAGGGACTTCAAAAAATCAATGAGGAAGGTATTCAGAAAATCGTAGGTCTTGTGGACGGCAATTTGAATGGCATTGTTGCTCGCTTGAAGGCAACGATCGATGTATCAAAGAATTACCGCAATTTTGCCGGCATTAGTGAGAATATGGGCGGACAGGTAAAATTTATCTATCGTACGGACGAAATCAACGTAAAATAATAAAATGAAAACAGCGGCAAGGAAAATCCCTGCCGCTGTTTGTGTACTCTCAATAACTCGCTTAAAAGTGTTGCAATAAAGAAGAAAATTTCAGTATAACAAAAATGGCATATTCATGAAGCTTTTCTCCTTGAATAAGCCATTTTTTGTTTTGCTCGCGATCGGTTGATTCAATAGGATTTAATTATCCTTATGAGAATCAGCCTTCGGCGGGCTTTTTCGTTATAAAGATTATATAAGTTTGTTATTTAAACGGATGAATTCTTTTGCTTCTTCCGAAGTCATCGTTCTCGAAAGGAGCACGGCGGAAAGATAAGCGTGTTTTGCTATATCCGCGGTATCGTCGCTTTCGGCGTCAGCCGCTTCGAGCTTTTTGACAATCGGGTTGTCGCGGTTGACGGTAAGTTCTTCGCTGTTGGGCATTTTAAAGCTTTCGTTGCCGGAGGAGATGGAATACATATTCATCATATCCGCCATTCTGCGAGTCTCTTCGGGCAGGGAAATGATTGCCGCCGCGCCGTTTTCGCCGAGGTGGGCGTAGGATATCTTAAGTCCTTCGTTTCCGCTGACTTTCTGGAAAAGTTTTGTAAGCGTTTCGCTGTCGCCACCGTCGTTTTCTTCGAATCCGGAGTCTATGCGGCGGAATTTGACTTTGTCGTTTTTGCTTTCGAGGAACTGAGCGTAGCTGTTGTCGATAAGATTGTCGAATATAAGGACTTCGATGCCTTTTTCTTCGTAAATGTGAAGATAATAGCTCTGTGCCTCTTTATCCGTGGTGTATCTGACTTCGCCTTCGTCTTTATCGCCGAGATATTCTTTTACGGTAACGAATCCGCCGCTGACTTTTTCGATAAGAATACAGTCGTTTGCTCTTTCGGCGAATTTTTCGTCTCTCATACAGGCGTATTCGAAATAGGGCTTCATATCGCGCCAGTTCTTTTCGAGCTCTTCGCGCTCGTTATTGAACATGGCGTTAAGTCTGTCGGCAACTTTTTTGGCGATATGAGACGCAACTTTACGGACGTAAACGTCGTTTTGGAGATAGCTTCTCGAAACGTTAAGCGGAAGCTCGGGGCAGTCGATGACACCGCGCATATTCACGAGAAATTCGGGGCAGGCTTCTTTGATGTTATCCGCAACGAAAACCGAATTGTAAAAAAGCTTGATTTCGTTTTCGGTGCTTTCGTAACCGGTTTTGCGGCGGGGGATAAAGAATACGCCCTTGAAGTTAAGCGGGTAGTCCGCAACGATGTGGACTCTGAAAAGCGGGTCTTGATAATCGTTGAATACTTTTTTATAAAATTCGTTGTATTCTTCGTCCGTAATCTGCTTCGGGTCTCTCTGCCAAAGCGGGTTAGTATCGTTGACGACGGTTTCGTTCTCGCCGTCAAGAAGAACGATATCATAGGGCATGAAAGCGCAGTAGCGTTCGAGGATGGATTTTATCTTTGCGTTGTCGAGGTAAGCAACCTCGTCGTCGGCAACGTGCATGATTATCTCGGTGCCGTGTCCGTCGCGTTCGCATTCTTCGCTTTCGAATTCTCCGTCGGTATCGCATTCCCAGTGAACGCCTTTGCCGCCTTTATAGGAGCGTGTGAACATCTCTACCTTTTCGGCAACGATGAACATGGAATAAAAACCGAGACCGAAGTGGCCGATAATGCCGCTTCCGCCTTCGCCTTCGTATTTGGAGATGAAATCGACGGCGCCGGAAAGGGCGATGTTGTTGATATATTTTTCGACGTCTTCGGCGTTCATGCCTATACCGTTATCGGTAACGGTAATGGTGCGTTCGTCTTTATCGGTTTTGACGGTTATGCGGTATTTTTCGGTATCGTCTTCCGCTTCGCCGAGAGATACGAGGCGTTTATGCTTCGTAATGGCGTCGCATGCGTTCGAGACGACTTCGCGCATATAGATATCTTTTTCGGAATAAAGCCATTTTTTGATAATAGGGAATAGATGCTCGGTATCAACCGAGAGAGCGCCTTTTGACATTGTTTTTTACCTCTTTGTATTTTAATCATAGCGGCAGGGGTGCTCTAAACACCCCTGCCGAAAGTTGTTTTGTTTTGTTATTCAGGCTTTTTCGCCTTCGAACGAACATTCGATATCGTCTTCGCAAACGTCGAAATCATCGAAATCGTCGCAGAAGCCGTCGAAGCAATCGTCATCGTCATCGCCGTTTTTGCGTTCTTTATATTCGGAGATGAGCATTACCGTTCCTGCCGCACCGCCTATCGCGCTTATCGCGGCGAAAGCTGCTGCAAGGCTCTTTTTCTT
>JAZUJV010000079.1:0-3658 GCA_045642945.1 Eubacteriales bacterium
CGACGCTGACAAAGAATATCATATTTTTCCCGGCTTCTGCGACGTGCACGTTCATTTTCGCGAGCCGGGTTTTTCTTATAAAGAGACGATTCTTTCGGGCTCTCTCGCCGCCGCCCGCGGTGGATATACCGACGTCTGCGCAATGCCTAACCTCTCTCCCGTGCCCGACTGCGCGGATAATTTAAAAATCGAACAAGCGATAATAGATAAAGACGCCGTAATAAACGTCCACCCCTACGCGTCCGTTACAATAGGCGAAAAAGGCGAAGCCCTTTCGGATATGCGCGCTCTCGCCCCGCTTTGCGTCGCCTTCTCCGACGACGGAAAGGGAATACAAAGCGAAAATCTGATGCGTGAAGCGATGCTCAAAGCGAAATCACTCGGAAAGATAATCGCCGCGCATTGCGAGGATAACTCCTTACTTTTCGGCGGCTATATCCATAAAGGCGAATACGCTTTTAAAAATAACCATAAAGGCATCTGCTCCGAAAGCGAGTGGAAGCCGATCGAGCGCGATTTGAAGCTTGCCAAAGAGACGGGCGCGTCCTACCACGTCTGCCATATCTCTACGAAAGAAAGCGTCGCGCTTATTCGTAAAGCCAAAGCCGAAGGCGTCGACGTAACCTGCGAGACCGCCCCCCATTACCTGCTTCTTTCCGATAAGGATATAAAAGAAAGCGGTGATTTCAAAATGAATCCGCCGCTTCGAAGCGAGGAAGACCGTCTCGCCTTAATCGAAGGCGTCCTCGACGGCACGGTGGATATGATAGCCACCGACCACGCCCCGCATAGTGCCGAAGAAAAGTCAAAAGGCTTAAAAGACAGCCCCTTCGGAATCGTCGGGCTCGAATGTGCTTTCCCGCTTTTATATACCGAGCTCGTAAAAAAAGGCGTCATCCCGCTCGAAAAACTTCTGGATATGATGATATTCGCCCCCCGCGCCCGCTTCGGAATAAAACAAAGCGGCTATACCGTCTGGGAGCTCGATAAAAAAACCACGGTAGATACCGAAAAATTCCTGTCAAAAGGCAGATCCACACCGTTTAAAAACAAAGAAATCTACGGTGAATGTAAATATACCGTTCTCGGCGAAAAAACCGTCTACGAAAACAAATCGGAGGCAAACAATGGCTAAAAGAACAGACGTCAAAAAAGTGTTAATCATCGGCTCGGGCCCTATCGTGATAGGTCAGGCGGCGGAATTCGACTACGCGGGTACGCAGGCGTGCCTCGCCTTAAAAGAAGAGGGCTACGAGGTGATACTTTGTAACTCCAACCCCGCTACCATAATGACCGATACCGCCATAGCCGATAAAGTCTATATGGAGCCTCTTACCCTCGAATATATCGCCAAAATTTTAAGATACGAACGCCCCGACGCGATAGTCCCGGGCATCGGCGGACAGACGGGTCTCAACCTCGCCATGCAGCTCGAAAAAAAGGGAATACTCAAAGAATGCGGCGTCGAGCTGCTCGGAACGTCGAGCGAAAGCATCGAGCGCGCCGAGGACAGAAAGCTTTTCAAAGAAATGTGTATCTCGATAGGCGAGCCCGTCATCCCCTCCGAAATAACCTATAATATCGACGAAGCGAAAGCCGCCGCCGCGAAAATCGGCTATCCCGTCGTGCTTCGCCCCGCGTTCACGCTCGGCGGCACAGGCGGGGGATTTGCCTATAACGAAGAAGAACTTATAGAGATAGGCACCAACGGCTTCAAGCTTTCTCCCGTCCATCAGGTTTTGGTCGAAAAAAGCGTCCGCGGCTATAAAGAGATCGAATTCGAGGTAATGCGCGATTCCAACGATAAAGCCATCACGATATGCGGAATGGAAAACGTCGACCCCGTCGGCGTCCATACGGGCGATTCGATCGTCGTCGCGCCTATTCTTTCGCTCTCCGACCACGATTTAAAAATGCTTAACGACTGCGCCATTAAAATTATCCGCGAATTAAAGATCGAAGGCGGCTGCAACGTCCAGTTCGCGCTCGACCCGAATTCAAGCAGCTATTATCTTATCGAGGTCAACCCCCGCGTCTCGCGTTCCTCCGCTCTCGCGTCCAAGGCGAGCGGCTACCCGATAGCCCGCGTTACCGCCAAGATCGCGCTCGGTATGGCTCTCGAGGATATCCCCGTCGCTGGCGGTACAGCCGCAACAGAACCCTCTCTCGATTATATCGTCGCCAAATTCCCGCGCTTCCCGTTCGATAAATTCGCCTCCGCCCCCAATACGCTCGGGACCCAGATGAAAGCCACGGGCGAGGTCATGGGCATCGGAAGCACGCTCGAAGAATGTATGCTCAAATCCGTCCGCTCGCTCGAAACCGGCGTCTCCCATTTCCGTATGGCTAAATTCGATAAAGCTTCCGACGCCGAGCTTCTTTCCTATATCTCCGATTTTAAATCCGATAATATTTTCGCCGTCTTCGAGCTTTTGCGCCGCGGCATCTCTGTCGAAAAAATCCACGAGGTTACCGCCATAACCGAGCTTTTCTTAAATTCCTTCAAAAAAATCGTCGATACCGAAAAAGCTTTAAAAGAAAACGTCAACGATATCGAAACCTTAAAATACGCCAAAAAAGTCGGCTTCTCCGATAACTATATCGCCTCGCTCTGGCATCTTAAAGAGATAGAGGTCTACGAAAAGCGCAAAAAGAACGGCATCACCCCGATATTCAAAATGGTCGATACTCTCCATACGGGCACGTATATCGCTTACCTCTACTCCTCCTATACGGGCGTTAACCAATCTCGCCTCACCGATAAAAAGAAGATAGTCGTGCTCGGCGCGGGACCGATAAGAATAGGTCAGGGCGTCGAATTCGACTATTCCACCGTCCACGCCGTCCAGACGATACGCCGTGCGGGCTATGAGGCGATAATCATCAACAACAACCCCGAAACCGTCTCCACCGACTACACCACCGCCGATAAACTCTATTTCGAGCCGCTCACTCCCGAAGACGTTATGGCTATCCTCGATTACGAAAAACCCGAGGGCGTCATCGCTTCACTCGGCGGTCAGACTGCGATAAACCTCGCTTCTCCTCTCGTCGACAGAGGAATAAAAATGATAGGCACCGACTGTGCCGCGATAGATAAAGCCGAAAACCGCGACAGCTTCGAAAAGATATTAAAAGAGCTTTCTATCCCTCAACCCAAAGGCAAAGCCGTTACGAAAATCGAAGACGGTGTCAAAGCCGCTGAGGAGATAGGCTATCCCGTTCTCGTCCGTCCTTCCTTCGTCTTGGGCGGCAGAGCCATGCAGATAGTCGCCAACGAAACACAGCTTCGCCACTACTTAAAGACCGCCGTCGAGATCGACGCCGATAAACCCGTCCTCGTTGATAAATATATCGAGGGCAAAGAAGTCGAGGTCGACGCCGTCTGCGACGGACACGACGTTTTCGTCGCGGGTATAATGGAGCTCGTCGAAAGAACGGGCATCCACTCCGGCGACTCGATAAGCGTCTACCCGACCTTCTCTATCTCCGATAAGGTCAAGGGCGTCATCCTGCAATACGCCAAAAAGCTCGGGCTCGGCATCGGCATCATCGGTCTTTACAACATCCAGTTCATCGTGGATAAAAACGACGACGTCTATATAATCGAGGTCAACCCCCGCTCCTCGCGTACCGTCCCGTTCCTCTCCAAATCCAC
>JAZUJV010000080.1:0-3225 GCA_045642945.1 Eubacteriales bacterium
CGAGAATAATTGACGGCGAAAGGTGCAACATCATCGGGCGAAACGTAAAAGCAAGGCGAAAAGAGCTTAAAATGAGCCAGCTGGCGCTTTCGAACAAGCTTGAGCTATACGGCGTTTACGTTTGTCGCGGCTCGGTCTCTCGGTTGGAAGACGGCTCGCGCACGGTAACGGATATCGAAATACGCGCATTGGCGGAGGTTTTGAATATGAGCTATGACGAACTTTTCGCGAGCGACGAATGATCATCCAAAACAAAAAAGGGCGTATCAAATACGTCCTTTTATTTTTATTTTTCGAGCGCATCGCGCGAGAATCAAAAGCTTTTTCGAGCACCTTTTTCTCGAAAAAGGTGCAAAAATCATACAAATAAAGATATAAGCTCCTGTTTATTCACGTCGACGAGGCCGCGGGTAGTCATTTTGATATCGGGGATAACGGGGAGCGAGACGAAAGCGAGGTTCATAAACGGCTCGATGCCGTCGGCGACGCCGAGGAATTTAACGGCTTCGCGGACGGTTTCGTTTTCCGTCGCGGCGGTGCGGGCGTCCTTTTCGCTCATAAGTCCGGCTATCGGGAGCGGCATTTTCGCGATGACTTCCCCGCCCTTTACGACGCAGAGCCCGCCGTTCATCTCTTTTAAAGTGTTGCCCGCGAGCGCCATGTCAAAGTCCGACGCGCCGGCGATGATTAGGTTGTGGGAATCGTGGGAAACCGAGGAGGCTATCGCGCCCTCTTTTATCCCGAGCCCTTTTATAAATCCGAGCCCGATATTGCCGGTAGCCATGTGCCTTTCGCAGACGGCGAGTTTTACGATATCTTTTTCGGCGTCAATGCCGCCGTTTTTCGAGAAATCGGGGGTGAAAAGATATTCTTTGGTGATCAGTTCGCCTTTTTGTATCTCGATCGCGCGGCAAACGCCGCCTTTATTTTCGATAGCGAAATCGGAGGGGACGAGGTCTTTTATATAGAAGGAACGGTAGACGGGTTTCGCGATTATCGGGTCGATGTCGGGTTTGTAGATAGGCATAACTTTTTTGTTTTCACAAACCCTTATGCCGCCGCAGTAAACGTCGCGGACGTCGACCGTGTCGAGGTCGTTTAGGACGAGCAGGTTGGCGAAATAGCCCGGGGCTACCGCGCCGATATTCTTTAAACCGTAGTATTGCGCCGCCTGGATAGTCGCCATTTTTATACCCGTAACGGCGCTTTTGCCGAGCTTGACGGCTTTTCGGATAATAGAATCTATATGTCCGTTTTCGAGCAGGTCGAGCGGGTGTTTATCGTCGGTAACGAGCATACAGCGGTGGGAATACGGCTCGTCAAAAAGGCCTATCAGGGATTCGAGATTGCGGGCGGAGGTGCCCTCGCGGATCATGATAAACTGACCTTTTCTTATTTTTTCGACCGCTTCGTCGAAGGAGACGCATTCGTGGTCGTCGGTGATTCCCGACGAGATGTATTTATCAAGGTCTTTGCCCGTCAGCATCGGGGCGTGGCCGTTGATGATAGCGTGTTTTTCTTTGGCGTCGGCAAGCTTTTCGGCTACCGAAGCGTCGCCGAAAACGACGCCGGGATAGTTCATCATCTCGGCAAGCCCGAGAACTCTTTTATGGTCGTAAAAAGGCGCGAGGTCGCGGGCGCGCAAAATCGCGCCGCTCTCGTCGAAGCTTGTGGCGGGGACGCAACTCGGAAGCATAAAATAGACGCGAAGAGGTAAATCCTCGCTCGACTCCATCATATACGCGAGCCCGACGACGCCGCAGACGTTGGCAATTTCATGCGGGTCGGCGACGATGGCGCCCGTACCGTGGGCGAGGCAGACTTTTGAAAGCTCGCGCGGGACGAGCATAGTGCTTTCGATATGAATATGGCCGTCGATAAAGCTCGGGCAGATATATTTCCCGCTGACGTCCTCTATAACGTCGGCTTCCTCATAGTCGCCGACGCCGATGATTTTTTTGTCGGAGATCAGAACGTTTTTGTTCTCTATCTCTCCGGTAAAGACGTTTATGACTTTGCCGTTTTTAAGGAGAGTCGTCATTTTTGCTCCACCTCCGAAAAACAAATTATTCTATCGTAAGTATGTCGGAAAATCCCGTTATTTCGAAAACCTCGCGGATATCGGCGTTGACGTTGCGGACTATCATCGAGCCCTGAGCGTTCATTATCTTCTGGGCGCCGAGGATAACGCGAAGTCCCGCGGAAGAGACGTAATCGAGCTTTTCGAAGTCGAGGATAAGCTCGGTAACGCCGGAAACGGAATCTTTTATCTCGGTTTCAAGCGCGGGAGCGGTGGTCGTGTCGAGGCGTCCGCTTACGGCTATCGTAAGAGAAGTGTCGGCGGCGGTTTTTACTATTTCCATATTAAAATTTCCTCCTGAAAATAGGATATAATATTCCATATTGATATTATTACGGTGATTATACCATATTTTTATTGATTTCGCAAGTGGAAAATTATAAGAATGAGGCGTGAATTTTCTGTTAACGTCAGCATAATATATTGAAATTTCACGGGCAATCGTGTATAATACAAGCGTGTTTACGCGCGTCCGACGGACGGCGGAGACGAAAAAACACTTTACGGAGGAAAACATGAAGAAAATTTTTGTGATTTTGCTCGCGGCGGCGATGCTCTTTACCCTTGTCGCATGCGGCACTAAGCCCGAAGACGACGCTTCGAGCGAAGAGCCGGCTGCTTCCGAAAACGCCGAAAGCTCGTTCCCCGAGGGCGACCCCGCGGAATACACCAGAGAATTCTGGGAAGAAAAATATCCCGGCGAGAACGTATGCCCGTTCTATATCGACGAAAACGGCACGGAACGCAGTTATTATTGGGTTTCCGGTCTCGAAGGCTGGGACGGCACGATGGAAAGCTGGATAAAGCAGCCCTTTAACTGGAACGGCTGGCATAAGACCGACGACGGCTGTATCGTGAACAAGGACGAGACCTTAAAAATCACCGACGATTGGGCAAGCGGCGAAGGTATGTCGAGCTTCTGCACGGTAACCACCGAGCCGTATGATAAGGAAAATTAAACGGTACATTTATACCAAAAAGAAAAAAGTCGGCTTCGCCGACTCCAGTCTGCTGACAAAGGGTATCAATACGAAAGTATTGAGCCCTTTTTCTTTACAAAAAGGAAAAAATGTGATATAATAGAGGCAAGAAAAGCGGTGGAGAAAGAGTATGTACACAGAAAGAAATGAAAAGCAGATGAGGCT
>JAZUJV010000081.1:0-6192 GCA_045642945.1 Eubacteriales bacterium
AAGACCATAAATATTTTAAATGCAAACGCTGCGGCGCCATGCTTCGCGTGCCGAAGGGCAGGGGAGTCATAACAATAACCTGCCCGAAATGCGGCAACAAGTTCGACAAAAAATCGTGATTTTGTAATCCCCCGCGAAAAAAGGGTACTTTATAAGTGAAAATATCCTACGGAGGTAAAAAATGAAAAAGACACTCATTATTTTCCTTTCGCTCGCTCTCTGCTTCCTCGCTTCCTGCGACCTTTTCGGCGGTGAAAGCACCGAGCCCGAGCAAAGCCGGACCGCCAGCGGAAGCACCCGCGACGACGACGTTTCCGAGCCTTCCTTCCCCGTTTCTTCCGTCTCGGACGACGTTTCCGAAGAGATCTCCGAAGAGATCTCCGAAGAGATATCCGAGGAAGCTTCCGAAGAGATCTCCGAAGACGAGCCGGATATCTCCTACGAATATTCGGGCGACGTCCCCGTCGTCGGCTGGGAATACGATAAGCTTCCCGTCGACCGCTTTGACGATTCTTTGAAAAAGAATTATTCCTCCTGCCGCATCGCGTTTACGAAAAATTCCCCCGTCGACGCGGTCTCCTGTATAACGAACCAAAATATCGGTATCACCGGCTTTTTCGACGGAAAATGGACCCGCTATTCCGATTCTGTTACTGGCGAATACCTCACCTGCATCACCGGCGAATATCTTTTCCCGTACGGCGACAGCTTCGCGTCGGGAAACCTGTTTTCGGGCTTTAAATCAAACAAAAACGCGATAAAATTCACCCGCGACGAAAGCGGAAAGATCTCGTTTACCCGCGAAGACGTCGAAGCGACCGACTTCGAAAGCTCGCTTTACGTCTATTCAAAAGCCGACGAAAAGGTCTTCTGCCTTACCGAAAACTGCGTATACGCCGTCGAGGACGAAAAGGTCTTCGATTGCGTCGTTACCGCCGATTCTCTGCTCGAAAATATAAACGCCGAAAGATGCGTTTCGGCTTCGTTTATCGAAAACCTCCCTAAAGAGCACGCCCTCGCGAAAAACGGCGCTTTGATAAAAGGCGGCTTTGAAAATATAGTCCGCTCCGCCGATTCCCTCGCCTTCGCCTGCTATGACGAAAGCGGCGTTTACTATTACACCGCCGACGGAAAGCTGCTGCACGATACCCTCTATACCTGCGGCGGCGCGATATACGGAAACCGCGCGTGGGTTTTCAAAGGCAGTCAGGGCTACGTTCTCGAATTCAAATAAAAAGGATTTATTATGATAGTAAGAAGACTTCGCAAAAACGAAAGGAACAAATGCGCGTTTCTTATGGGAACGGCGTTCCGCTATTCCACCGAGCCGAACGATTCCGAACTTGACGAGGACCTTATCGGCTGCTTCAAGGACGACGACGAAACGCTTATGTCCCAGATATCCGTCAAGAATTATAAAACCTGCTTCTGCGGAAAAGAGATCGGCTGCCTCGGCATCGCGGGCGTCTCCACCTACCCCGAATACCGCCGCCACGGCTGTATAAAAACCCTTTTTAAAGAGATTTTCAAAGAAATCGAAGAGAAAGACTGGGTCGTTTCGCTTCTTTATCCGTTCTCCTACCGCTACTACCGCCAATACGGCTACGAGGTCGTCTTCACCCGCAAATCCCTGACCTTCGAGCCGTCCTTCCTATCGCATATCGAGCGTAATTCCGACGCCGTCTTATACCACGGCGAGCCGGAGTATAAAAAAGCGCTCCTTTCGCTTTACGAAGAATATTATAAAAACCATTTTGCCTGCTTAAAACGCGAAGAAGACACGAAAATATATTGCGAAAACCCCGAAAAAACGCTGAATTATACCTATCTCTGCTTCGACGGCGAAACGCCCTGCGGCTATTTCATCTGCCGTCCCGACGGCGATAAGCTCGAGCTCACCGAGCTCGTCTGCAACAGCCCGAAGGCGCTTAGAATAATCCTCGGCTTCCTACGTAACTTCGACGGACAGTTCAGATATATCTTCCTGCCGTATTGCGAAAACGATAACCCCGTCGAATATATGTTATTGCCCGACTATAAGCTGACGCTCGGCGCTTTTTACGCCTTGCAGGGCAGGGTATTGCAGGTCGAAAAACTGCTTTCGATAAACGAATATCCGAAGACAAGCGGAAGCTTCAAGCTAAAAATCTTCGGCGATTTCATCGAGAAAAACAACGGCGTTTACACCGTCTCCTACGGCGAAAAAACCGACGTGAAATTCGAAAAAGACGGCGACTGCGATATCGCCCTGCCGATACATTCCTTCTCCCGCCTCGCCTTCGGCGGCGTACCCGAAAAGAATATCCCTTATCTCGACGGCGCGGAAATCAAGAATCCCGACGCCGTAAGATCCCTCGCCGCCGCTTTCCCGACCCGCGCTATAAATACCTTCGAACATTTTTAAAATTAAAAGGTGCTTGCGAAAAGCACCTTTTTTGTTTATTCTTTTTCAAACAAAAGACACCCGCTTTCCTTCCAGAAAGCTATCTTTTCTTCGATGACCTTTCTGTCGACGCCGAATTGCTTTGCGAGGCAGTCGATGCAGAAATATTCCTCCGCGCCGCGGTTTATAAGCTTTTTCGTCGCGCCGATATCGTCGCTTTTTAAAGCCGCGCCGCAATCAATACATTTATTTTTCATCGACTATCTTCGCGCGGTACATCTTGCATCCGTGCGGCTCTATGACGCCGCCGCAGAATATGTCCTTAAATACTCCGAGCTCTTCGCCGCTCCAAAGGTCTTTTATCGAGAGCGCCTTGCCGCATATTCTCGTAAGCCCAAGACAGTCGTAGTAAAGACACGGGTTCGTCTGTTCGTCCGAGAAATTAAAGAAGCCGAAAGCGATATCGCCGCCCTCCAAAAACTTCGCCCAGACCTGAATATCCTCTCTGCCCCAATGGTCTCCCGCGAGGAACGGCTGACGGTAGGCGGCGTCCTGATTTACCGCGATAACGTCTTTATTCAAAAGAATATTCTTCGTCGCGTCGTCCATGTTCCGAACGTCGCATCCGATCATAAGCGGAGACCCGAACATCGCCCAGAACGAAAAATGCGTCTTGTATTCCTCGTCGGTACATCCGGAAAGCGCCACGTTGCCCTTTCCGTGCATCCCGACGATAAGCATATCCATATCGTTGAAACAGCCCTGACCGTTTCTCGTAAGATAATCCTTCTGTTTGAACGCGAGCATCTTTACCGAGTTCCAGCTGTCGTTTATGTCGCCCGTCGAGCGCCAAAGATGCGCGCCCGTCTCTTTTATCCAGTCCGCCGTCTCGTCGTAACCCCAGCTGCAAGCCGAAAAACAGATATCCCTGCCGCAGTTCGCCAGCGCGAGCGCCATTCTCTTATAAAGAAGGTGTCCGGGGCGTGTCTTCGGTCTGAAACAGTAGTCGTATTTAAGATAATCCACGTCCCAGGAAGCGAAAGTCTCGGCGTCGATGAATTCGTAATCGAGCGAGCCGGGATATCCCGCGCAGGTCTGGTAACCCGTGCAGGAATACATGCCGAATTTCAAGCCCTTCGAATGAACGTAATCGGCGAGCGCCTTCATCCCGCTCGGGAATTTCTCGGGGTCTGCCACCATTCTGCCGTTTTCGTCCCTCTGGCGCAAAGCCCAGCAGTCGTCAATGACGAGATATTCGTATCCCGCGTCCAAAAGCCCGTTTTCGACCATCGCGTCGGCGGTCTCTTTTATAAGTTTTTCGTCTATGTTTCTCCCGAATGTGTTCCAGGAATTCCAGCCCATCGGCGGTGTTTTGACTATCATGATAAATCTCCTTTTTGCTTTTTTCTTATTTTAACATTCTTTTTGCATTTTTTCAATACCGAAAAATCTTGCAATCTTTCTTTATTTGGTTTATAATATATAAAAATATTTATCCGGAGGGAAATATGAAAAAAATAATTTCGATAACTCTCGTTATTCTCTTCGCGCTTGCGCTGTTTGCCTGCGGCGGCAGCGACGAAAGCGGGGAAGTCTCCACCCTTGTCGTTACCTCGAAAACCGAAAAATTCTATACCGATATGGATAAAAATTCGTTTTATTTCAAAATGAATTTCACCCAAGACGGCGAGAAATGCGTTTTCGAACAGGCTACCAACGGCAAAAACTGCACAACGAGAAAAGATTTTGACGACGACACCAAGGATATCTACGATATCTTCAACGGCACTCAGGTCGACCATATCGTCGTCGATGAAAAGCTTATAAACACCACCGTTACGAAAAACGGCCAAAACTTCCTTTTTGCCGGCTATAAGCCCTCTTCCTTCGCCCATCCGAGCAGAACCGAAAACCGCGATTATAACGGAAAACAGCTCCCCTGCGAAGTCTTCCTTACCTCTTGGGAAGAAGGCGGCGCGATCGACGGCGAGAACAGATATTACTACGACGGCGATAAGCTCGTCTGCGTCGAGATAGTTCAAAAAGGCGAAATAATTATGCTTATGGAATTCCTCGAATACGGCAACGTCATCCCCGAAACGATCTTCGCCGAGACCCCCGCCGACTATAAAAAAGGCAACATCGAGTTCGAAGTCAGCGTCGATACGAGCGGCTGGTGGGATGATTAAGAGGTTACGAAAATGAAAAAACTTATAATTTTCGTTCTTGTATTCGCGTTTGCGCTCACCAGCCTCGCCTCCTGCGGTGAGGAAGAGAGCTGCGCTCCCGTTTCCGAAGCCTCGGCTGAGGCTTCCGAACCCGTCTCCGAAATCTCCGAAGAAAATCAAGAATCGAGCGAACCCGAAGAAATGAAAGACTATGATTTTGATAATATCTCCTACGACGTGAGCGAAAATATCGGCGCTCCCGAGAATATCGAGAAATGCGAAATGCAGCTTCTCCACGCCACCGAATCGGTCTACCGCTTCAACTACGAGACCGAAGCGGGTCTTATGTCGCTGACCTTCACCGAAAAAGACTGGGGCACCTTCAACCTCGGCGCATGGTCGCTTACCGAATCCGAGACTAACCAGAAGGCGATCTTCGTTACAGGCAGTACCGATATGGAATACGTCTACCGCGCCGCTCCCGCCGGAAGCACCGAATGGGTCTGGTCGGGCGGCAACCACGGTAACGAAAAGCTTGTCTCTCTCGAATTTTTCGATGATATCTCCGGCGAAAAGATCAATATCGAAGAAGGCGACGAGCTCTGGTACGACCGTATAAAGATAGTCGAAAAAACCAAACTCCATTACGGCGACGAAAACGATACCTATTGCGACGTAATAAGAACTTACCGTATCGCAGGTAAGCAGATCACGCTCAACGTCGACTATAAATATACCAAAGACTGCCGCTTCTATCTCTCCTATACCTGTATGTTCCCGATCGAGAAGAAATACGGCCTCTGGGCTGATATGTACGGCATAGACGGCAAAAAGCTAACGACTATCGAGACCTCCCGCGTCGGCAAAGCCGACTATTCCGGCCCCGCGAACAGCGGCAACGCCGCCTCCCGCGTCGTCGTCTACGGCGAAGGAAGCGACAGATATTCCTTCGACGTCCGCGTCAATACCTGGAAGGATTCCGTCAATGATTTCGATAACGATTATAAGACGGCTTTCTGGGATATGAACACCACCTCGAATAAGATCTATTTCTCCAAATATTTTATTGATAAACCCACCGATATCAAAAAAGGCACCGAGTTCCATACCGAATGCGTATGGCGCTTCTGCATCGACGGTAAATAATGGAAAATAAAAATCTCTTCTCCGATAAAAAGTCCCTCACGGCGCTGCTTATCGCCGCCGCCTCGCTCGTCTACGCCGCCGTCTCCTTCTTTCTGCTCCCGAAAAAAGTCTATATCCAGTTCATAAACTCCCCCGGCTACCCCGAGACGAACCGCAATTTCTTTTTGATCTGCGGTATCCTCCTCGTGATAGCAAGCGCGCTTATGACTGTCTTCTTCGAACAGAAACGAAAGAAATGGCTCGCCACCGAAGTAATTGTTGCTATTTTATTTGCTATCGGAATCACCGTAAACTACATACTTTAAAAACAAAAAAGCAGAGCGCCAAGCTCTGCTTTTTATATTCGGCTTTTTAATTGAAAAACTTGATTATCTCTTGGCTTTCTTGGTCTTTGGTCGCGAACGAAGTTACTATTCTGAGGACGGTTTTTTCTCCCGCCTCGAGCCACTTTTCACATCCGAATCTGTCCATAAGCGTTTGCGCCTTCGCGTTTTC